>NZ_JASATC010000035.1:0-66151 GCF_038440135.1 Pseudomonas sp. OTU5201
AAAACTGGATCGCAAAATATCCCTTCGTGCCGTAGGCCGCTGCCCTTTGCAGTATTAGGATGGCCGGGACTGCAGGACCAACAAGAACGGAGAAGACATGTCCCCCGCCCGCCAGCTACTGGTGCTCTATACCGGCGGCACCATCGGCATGCAGATAACCGAGACCGGCCTCGCCCCCGCTTCCGGCTTTGAAGCCCGCTTACGTGCCGAGCAGGCCAGCCATCCACAACGCCCTGCGCCCGACTGGATATTCCAGGAGCTGTCGCCCTTGCTGGACAGCGCCAACATGACGCCGGCCAATTGGCTGCAGATGCGCGATGCCATCGTGAAGGGTGTGGAGCAGAGGAACTGCGATGCCGTGCTCCTGCTCCATGGCACCGACACCTTGGCCTACAGCGCCGCAGCACTATCCTTCCTGCTGTTGGGACTCCACATCCCCGTCGTGCTGACCGGCTCCATGCAACCCGCCGGGGTAGAAGGTGGTGACGCCTGGCCCAACCTCTTTGGCGCTCTAGCCCAACTCCACGCTGGCGTCGAACCCGGCGTCCACCTCTACTTCAATGGCCAGATGTTGCTTGGCGCGCGAGCCAGCAAGCAGAGGAGCGATGCCCCTGATGCCTTCAGCGCATCCCGACGCCCACTGTGTGGTAAACGCACCTCGTCCATCCCCGTAGTACTGGACTACCGCAATCCCCGTCGCTCAGTCGAATTGGCCGTGCAGCCGCTGTTTCCAGGCCTAGGCGCAGCCCAGTTGCGTGCCGTACTGGAGAGTGGCATCCAGGGCCTGCTGCTGGAGTGCTATGGCAGCGGTACCGGCCCTTCCGACAATGCTGACCTGCTGGCCGCCCTGAAGGACGCCCATGATCGTGGCATTGTATTGGCCGCCATCAGCCAGTGCCCGGAAGGAGGTGTGGAGTTCGGCATCTACGCCGCCGGTAGCCTGCTGGCCAGCGTTGGCCTCATTTCCTGCGCCGGCATGACGCGCGAGGCGGCCCTGGGTAAGCTCTTCAGCCTGTTGGGGGTCGGGCTTCGCCAATCCGAAGTGGAGCACTGGTTGACCCAGGACTTTTGTGGAGAGCTGGCCGGCTGACCGAGCCGCCCGGCAACCGCCTTGCTCCCGTCGGCTGGCCAGCATCTTGCTTGGCCCAAGCAGCCACCCCTGCGAGACCCAGATACGTGAAACTCCATCAGATCAAGGCCCTGGTTGCCATCCATCGCACCGGCAGCCTCAACGAAGCGTCGCAGATACTGCATGTCACCCAGCCCGCACTTAGCCGTTCCATCAAGGACCTGGAAAGGGAGCTAGGGCTCACCCTGCTGCAGCGCTCCTATAAGGGCATGTCGCTGACCGAGGAAGGGCGGCGGGTAATCCGCCACGCCCAACTGGCAGTGGAGAGCCTGCGGCGCCTGCAGATCGAGGCCGAGAACATCCAGGCCATGACCGTCGGAGAAATTTCCATCGGTGTCACCTCGCTGACCGCCATGCTGGATGGGTTGGAGGAAAGCCTCACCGTCTTCCAGACGAAAAACCCTCGCGTACGCCTCAAGCTGGTGGACCTGCGCCCCAGTCAGATCCTTCAGCGCCTGCGCGACGGTACCCTCGACTTCGCGATCACCTCGCAGCAGAACACCCAGCGGCTCAATCTCGACTGGGAAACCCTCAACCGCATTCGCGGTGTGGTGGTCTGCAGCGCCGACAACCCCCTGCGCCATTCTCGTTCCCTGCGCCAGTTGCAATACGCCAGCTGGCTCAGCCTTGACGAGATCGACGACCGTTCCTCGCAGTTCTATCAGATGTTCGAGGTCAACGACATTCATGCGCCGCAGCGCATCATCGAGTGCTCCTCGGTGATGCTGGCCTTGCGGTTGCTGCGGCGGGGAGAAGCCTTCATGACCCTCAGCAAACTGGGCCTTGCCAACGTCATGCCGAGCGCGCTGAACACCGATTTGGTCCAGGTGAAGGTGGAAGAGATCATTCCCGAGTACCCCATCTACCTGGTCTGCATCGACAGGCATTCGCTCACCTCCCCGGCTCGGGACCTGTTCTACAGCCTCAAGGCCCGCCTGGCGGTCAGCGAGCCCGCGTTGCCCCAGGTCTAGAAGTGGTAGTAGACGCCGATGGCCACGTTTTGCGGATCGTCCCCGGGCTGTTCCAGTGGAATGCCTGCATGGCTGAGAGAGGACTGCGACTGGTTGTCGATCAGCGCCACCCGCAGGTACACGGCGAGGTTGGATTGCAGGAAATGGTCGTAGCCCAGCATCACCCCGGCGGCATCCCGCTCACCGAACTCCAGGTCCCGGTGAACCAGCAGCAAACGCGCCACATCCGTCCGGCCTACGGGCGCCATTAACCCCAGGGTCCAGGCTTCCATGCTCGGCGTGGTGGCGTAGTCCACGTCCTGGCGCTGCCAGGTCAGACTGGCGGCCAGCGGACCGAAGTCGTAGAACACCGATGCGCTGCTGTAGTGGTTGCGGGTCTGCCGGCTGTGGCCGTTGTCGTCCCAGGGGTCGCTCAGGTACTGGTTGTAGGAGCCAAGCAACATCAACGACGGCGAGTTGTACTGCAGCTTCACGCCCTGGCCGCGCAGGGTCTTCCCGGAGCTGGCCGTATCGTTGAAACCGAAGGTCATCGCTGTGCCCAGGCTCCATCCCGCCAGCGACGGTGTTGTATAGGCCAGGGTGTGCTTGGGCCGCATGTCCAGGTAGAAGGCACCCTTACCCGGCGGCGGCAGGGTGAGGAAGGTATAGGGCGAACCGTAGACCGCCAGAAACGGGTCTGCGTAGGTAGGCGTCCCCATTCCGTAGGTCTTTCCGTATTCCACCTTGCCGAAGCGCTTGTTGCGCAGCGCGGCCACCGCCAGGCGCAGGCTGCCGATCTGTTTCCAGTGCTGGTCCAAGGCTTGGCCGTTGAGGTTGAAGCCTTCTTCCACGTCCAGCTCCAGTACCGTCTCCTCGTCCAGGGCCTTACGCAGGTAAGCCCCCAGCTTGTTAGTCCAGGCGCCGCCACCCTCCAGACGGAAGCCGCTGTGGTGCTCCGAGTCGTGATAGCTGGTGAAGGCGTCCAGGGTTCCGTAGAGCGCCATGCGATCGTCAAATCCCTTGTCGACGTTGTAGTAGCCGAAACCCGACGCCACCCGCGCCAGGGCGGGAAAACCCTCGGCCGAGGCCTGCAAAGGGAGGCCCATTCCCAGCGCCACCGCACACCAGGGCGCCGTGCGAATCACAGAGAAACCGCGCATACCGAAGACTCCTCGAACCCAGTGGAAAGAGGTGCACAGCCTCCGGGATGGGCCAAAAGCGAGAAAATTAACCGATTTGTATCGTTATGCCCTTTGCTTAATTTCCACACTCGAATCGGCTATTTCAGTCTCTCCGCTTTCCGATTGGAGGTTCGATTCGCCCCCATTGCGCCAGTCATCCACGCCGGGATGGGCGCTTCGCGGCGCTGAATAATGGGCAGTTCGTTCGATAAACGGCCAGCGCCGCTACATCCTGGTGCGCAGGCAGGAAGTTGGGTTTACGCCCGTTAACCGTTGGTTAATCCATAACGAAAAGCGCAAGTGTCGTGGGCGGGCCTTTGCCGGATAGTCGACTCCAACAACAAAACTGTCACGGGAAACAGCCATGACCACCCTGCATGCGGACACCCTTCCCAGCGCCGGCGCCCGATCGGCCAGCGGTTCCAGAAAAGCCACAGTGGCCTGTGCCCTGGGCAACGCCCTGGAGATGTATGACTTCACCATCTACAGCTTCTTTGCCGTGGTGATCGCGAAGAACTTCTTCCCGGCCCAATCGGAAATGGCTTCGCTGCTGATGTCCCTCACCACCTTCGGCGTCGGCTTTCTCATGCGTCCGGTGGGTGCCATGGTCATTGGCCGCTTCGCTGACCGCCATGGTCGCAAGGCGGCCCTCAGTCTCACCATCGGCCTGATGACCCTGGGCACGGCGATGATCGCCTTCGCCCCCACCTATCATCAGATCGGCCTGGCCGGCACCCTGGTCCTGGTGCTTGGCCGCCTCGCCCAGGGGTTCTCCGCCGGCGGCGAGATCGGTACCGCGTCGGTGTTCCTGATGGAGTCCAGCAGTACCGCCATGCGTTGCCGCAACGTCAGTTGGCAAGCGGCCAGCCAGGGTTACGCGGCCATGGTGGGCGCAGGCATTGGCCTCCTACTCACCAGCGCCCTCAGCACCGAGGACCTGAACAGTTGGGGGTGGCGAATTCCCTTTATGCTCGGTCTGCTGATCGGTCCGGTGGGCTGGTACATCCGCCGCTGCCTGCCGGAAACCCTTGAAGCCGAGCCCTCCAACCAAAGGGGCCACTGGCGCGACCAGATCGACCTGCGTCATACCCTGCTGGCCATCGGCCTCATGGCCAGCGCCACCATCGGCATGTACCTGTTCATCTTCTACATGCCGGCCTACCTCACCACCACCCTGGGTTATCCACAACGCAGCGCCCTGGCCATCGCCTGTGTCGCCAGCGCTTGCCTGGCGGTGATCACGCCGCTGGCCGGCCGTTTTGCCGACCGCCATATACTGCGCAAGAAGTTGCTCGCCTGGACCATTACCCTGCCGGTGGTGCTTGCCTGGCCGGCCTTCTACCTGCTGAGCCTCAGCACTGACCTTCTACTCGCCATGTTCGTCGTGGCCATGCTGGTGTTGCCGGGCTGCATCGGTTCCGGCGCCTTCTTCGCCATGATCATGGAAGCCTTCCCCAAGGAGCGCCGTGCCCTGGGCACCGCCGTCAGCTACAGCTTCGGCGTCACCCTGTTCGGCGGCTTCTCCCCGCTCATCGCCACCTGGCTCACCGGCGCCCTGGACAACCCCCAGGCTCCGGCCCTCTACCTCCTGGTCGGTGGCGCCATCAGCCTGGCCTGCCTGGCCGTGTTCCCTGAAAACCCCGGACGGGAGTGACCCCATGAATGCACTGATCCAACCCGGCGCCGAGCTGGACCTCGACGCCTTCGTCCAACTGCGCCGCGTTATCCACCAAGCCCCGGAGCTGGGCGGCGATACCCCCCTCACTGCCGAGCTGGTGGCCAGCAGGCTCGAAGCCTGGGGCTACGAGGTGTATCGCGGCATCGGCGGCCACGGCGTGGTCGGCGTGCTGCGTCGTGGCGAAGGTGGCCGGCGCCTGGGCCTGCGGGCCGACATGGATGCCTTGCCCATGCAGGAGAAGAACCGCTTCGCCCATGCCAGCCACATCCCGGGACGGATGCATGCCTGCGGCCATGACGGCCACACCGCCATCCTGCTTGCCGCTGCCTGGCGCCTGGCCCGGGAACCCCGTTTCAACGGCACCCTGAATCTCATCTTCCAGCCCGACGAGGAAGGGCTCTGTGGCGCCCGCGCCATGATGGAAGACGGACTGTTCCAACGCTTCCCCTGCGATGGCATCTTCGCCCTGCACAACATGCCTGGCATCCCGGTGGGCACCGCGGTGGTCCAGTCCGGCCCCACCATGGCATCCTCGGAGCGTGTTGGGCTCCACATCAAGGGGCGTGGCGGCCACGGTGCCATGCCCGAGCTCGCGGTGGACCCGATACCGGTACTGGCCAGCCTGATTAACGCCATCCAGACAATCAAGTCGCGCAATCTTGCGGTGGACGAGTACGCCGTCGTCAGCATCGGCATGGTGGAAGCGGGAACCGTCTACAACATCATTCCCGATGATGCGCGGATGCTGGTCAGCGTGCGCACTGATACCCCTGCCACCCAGCGCAAGATCAACCTGCGGCTGGAGGAAATCGTCCGTGGCCACGAGCAGCTGTTCGGCGTCGAGATCGAACTGGAAATCACCCAGCTCGCCCCGGCACTGGTCAATAGCGAGGCGGAGACCGAGCTGCTGCGCACCAGCCTCACCCCGCTGTTCGAGCCAGGGCGCGTGCTGCCACGCGCGGCGAAAGTGATGGGGACCGAGGATTTCGCCTGGATGCTCACCGAGGTGCCGGGTTGCTACTTCATGCTGGGCAACGGCGAGGGCGAGTTTCACGGCTGCTCGGTGCACAACCCCCTCTACGACTTCAACGACGCGCTGGTCCGCATCGGCTCCGACTGCTGGGTCAAGCTGGTGGAGGACTACCTGGCCTGAAGCTGCCTTGGGGGAGTGCGGCCCGTTGTACGGGCGCTGCAGGCATGACCATCAAAGGCTCATGAAACAGTCTTGATTTGCACGGCGACGAACCCCAAGGGGGGCAGCTGTACGCGGTTTGGCCGACCGGGGATATGCGACCCGGCACACCCGGAGGTTTCCCGCGCACAACTGCCGTGGCGCAACGTTGCAGAGGTGTGCACCCCCGCAATACACGTGCTGGCGCATGTGCGCCTGTATCCAAGCGACCGGCCAAGGTCGGCCACGGGACTGACCGTGGCGGGCCGGACTAAAGGCGGAGGACGGATGGCCTGGCAACGGCCAAACGGGGAGCGCCTGGGCTCCACCTGCCCGGAGACGGGGACAGGCCTTCCCTAGGAAAAGCAAAAGGCCCCAGGATTTCTCCTGGGGCCTTTTCATTTCTGGCGCATCCGGCGGGATTCGAACCCACGACCCCTGCCTTCGGAGGGCAGTACTCTATCCAGCTGAGCTACGGATGCGTATGGGGGCGCCATGATACTCATCTAGATGCCTGGCGTCCATGTGGTAGCAGCTTGTTCGCAATGTTGAACGATGGTCCTGCATCTGGTCATCTTTGATCAGGATTTCGACAAACAGCACCGACTTTTTGTTGATTTTATCGAACGGGCTATTGCCCTTGGGTTTTCAGCGCCCTAGGATTCCGTTTGAGATTTCAAACGCCCCCTCGCCCCTCCATAAGCCGGGCCGTTCCAATCACTCCGTCCTGGCCAATCCCGCATTGGCTGAAGAACAACAACTTGCCCCGGCACCCGTGAGGTGCCGGTGTGAAGGAGACAGAGATGCAATTGAAAGACGCCAAGCTGTTCCGCCAGCAAGCCTATATCGACGGCTCCTGGCTGGACGCCGACAGTGGCCAGACCATCAAGGTCAACAACCCGGCCACTGGCGAAATCATCGGCACCGTGCCGAAGATGGGCACCGCCGAGACCCGCCGCGCCATCGAGGCTGCCGAGCGTGCTCTGCCGGCCTGGCGTGCGCTGACTGCCAAGGAGCGCGCCAACAAGCTGCGTCGCTGGTTCGAGCTGCTGATGGAGAACCAGGACGACCTGGGCCGTCTGATGACCATCGAGCAAGGCAAACCGCTGGCCGAAGCCAAGGGCGAGATCGCCTACGCTGCGTCTTTCATCGAGTGGTTCGCTGAAGAAGCCAAGCGCGTCTACGGCGACGTGATCCCCGGCCACCAGCCCGACAAGCGCCTGATCGTGATCAAGCAGCCGATCGGTGTGACCGCCGCCATCACCCCGTGGAACTTCCCCGCCGCGATGATCACCCGCAAAGCCGGCCCGGCCCTGGCCGCCGGTTGCACCATGGTGATCAAGCCCGCTTCCCAGACTCCGTTCTCCGCACTGGCCCTGGTCGAGTTGGCCGAGCGCGCGGGCATCCCGAAAGGCGTGCTGAGCGTGGTCACCGGCAGCGCCGGCGAAGTGGGCGGTGAGCTGACCAGCAACCCGATCGTGCGCAAGCTGTCCTTCACCGGCTCCACCGAAATCGGTCGCCAGCTGATGGCCGAATGCGCCAAGGACATCAAGAAAGTATCCCTGGAGCTGGGCGGCAACGCTCCGTTCATCGTCTTCGATGACGCCGACCTGGATGCCGCTGTTGAAGGCGCGCTGATCTCCAAGTACCGCAACAACGGCCAGACCTGCGTCTGCGCCAACCGCCTGTACGTGCAGGACGGTATCTATGACGCCTTCGCCGAGAAACTGAAGGCCGCCGTGGCCAAGCTGAAAATCGGTAATGGCCTGGAAGATGGCACCACCACTGGCCCGCTGATCGACGAGAAAGCCGTGGCCAAGGTCCAGGAGCACATCCAGGACGCCGTTTCCAAAGGCGCCAAAGTCCTGGCCGGCGGCAAACCGCACAGCCTGGGCGGCACCTTCTTCGAGCCGACCATCCTGGTTGACGTACCGAAGAACGCAGCCGTGGCCAAGGAAGAAACCTTCGGTCCGCTGGCGCCGCTGTTCCGCTTCAAAGACGAAGCCGATGTGGTCGCCATGGCGAACGACACCGAGTTCGGCCTGGCTTCCTATTTCTACGCCCGTGACCTGGGCCGCGTGTTCCGCGTGGCCGAGGCGCTGGAATACGGCATGGTGGGCATCAACACCGGCCTGATATCCAACGAAGTGGCGCCCTTCGGCGGCGTGAAGGCTTCTGGCCTGGGTCGCGAAGGTTCCAAATACGGCATCGAGGACTACCTGGAGATCAAGTATCTCTGCCTCGGCGGTATCTGATCCAAAGACGGGGCAAGGCGCGAAAGAGCGCGCGGCGCCCCAGCTTCACCCTAAAGCGAACGAGCCTCCGGCAAGCCCGCGCAGTCGATCATCGAATGCTGCGCTGGCCCCTACCGGGGGCATTTATCCTTGAGACTGCGCCGCCCGATGAGCGGCCGTGAGGAACTTATGAGCAAGAACGAATCCCTGCTGAAACGCCGTGCCGCTGCCGTTGCCCGCGGTGTCAGCCAGATCCACCCGATCGTCGCCGAGCGCGCCGAGAACGCCACCGTCTGGGACGTCGACGGTCGCGAGTACATCGACTTCGCCGGCGGTATCGCCGTACTGAATACCGGCCACCTGCACCCGAAAGTGATCGCGGCCGTTCAAGAACAGCTGACCAAGCTGACTCACACCTGCTTCCAGGTACTGGCCTACGAGCCCTACATCGAGCTCTGCGAAGAGATCGCCAAGCGCGTACCGGGCGACTTCGCCAAGAAGACCCTGCTGGTGACTTCCGGCTCCGAAGCCGTCGAAAACGCCGTGAAGATCGCCCGTGCCGCCACCG
Organism: Pseudomonas sp. OTU5201; assembly: GCF_038440135.1. NCBI lineage: Bacteria > Pseudomonadati > Pseudomonadota > Gammaproteobacteria > Pseudomonadales > Pseudomonadaceae > Pseudomonas > Pseudomonas sp. OTU5201. Next base: position 8,912 of record NZ_JASATC010000035.1, read on the forward strand.
GCCGCGCTGGCGTGATCGCCTTCACCGGCGCCTACCACGGCCGCACCATGATGACCCTGTCCCTGACCGGCAAGGTGGTTCCGTACTCCGCCGGCATGGGCCTGATGCCCGGTGGCGTGTTCCGCGCCCTGGCTCCGTGCGAACTGCATGGCATCAGCGAAGACGAGTCCATCGCCAGCATCGAGCGCATCTTCAAGAACGACGCCCAGCCCCAGGACATCGCAGCCATCATCATCGAGCCGGTCCAGGGCGAAGGTGGTTTCTACGTCAACTCCAAGGCCTTCATGCAGCGTCTGCGCGCCCTGTGCGACCAGCATGGCATCCTGCTGATCGCCGACGAAGTACAGACCGGCGCTGGCCGTACCGGCACCTTCTTCGCCACCGAGCAACTGGGTGTTGTGCCTGACCTGACCACCTTCGCCAAATCCGTTGGCGGCGGCTTCCCGATCTCCGGCGTATGCGGCAAGGCCGAGGTGATGGACAGCATCGCTCCCGGCGGCCTGGGCGGCACCTACGCCGGCAGCCCGATCGCCTGCGCCGCGGCCCTGGCTGTGCTGAAGGTGTTCGACGAAGAGAAGCTGCTGGAGCGCAGTCAGGCTGTAGGCGAGCGCCTGAAGGCCGGCCTGCGTGAAATCCAGGCCAAGCACAAGGTCATCGGCGACGTCCGCGGCCTGGGTTCGATGATCGCCATCGAGCTGTTCGAAGGCGGCGACGAAAGCAAGCCGGCTGCCGAACTGGTTGGCAAGATCGTGGCTCGCGCTCGTGAAAAAGGCCTGATCCTGCTGTCGTGCGGCACCTACTACAACGTCATCCGCTTCCTGATGCCGGTCACCATTCCCGACGCGCAACTCGACAAGGGCCTGGCCATTGTCGCTGAGTGCTTCGACGAACTGGCCTGATTGCTCAGGTAGTGAAAAGAGACCCGCTTCGGCGGGTCTCTTTTTGCCTGGATGCTCAGGCGTGGCACGCACGACTCCAACCTTGGTCTACACCACTATCCTCCACCAAGGCCCCGGTTTAGACTGCGTGCCTTCAATTCTGACGACGAATCCTACCTGCTCCTGGACCGTTTCCTGGTCCCATGTGGTTCGTCAGGGACGACTCAACCACCACGAGGTATCCATGCCCGCCCCCGCCCAGGCTCCGGAAGTCCTGATTGCCGAGGCCGACCCGTGGACGTCGGGCCTGCTTGCCCAACTCGTGCTGGATGTATGTGGCAACGCCAAGGTGTTGCAGGTGGCCGATGGCCTCGAAGCCCTGGCCCGATGCAAGCGGCGCCTGCCGGAGCTGGTGATTGCCGACGGCGAACTGGCTGGGATCGACGGCGTGGAGCTGCTGCGCCAGTTGCGCCGCCACCCGCGTACCCCGGCGCTGCCTTTCGTACTGATCAGCGCCCGCGTGGATGCTTCCAGCGTGCGTGCCGTGCGGCCGCTGGCGCCTTCCGCCTACCTGGGCAAGCCCTTCAACGCCGCGAAGCTGCGCAAGCGCCTCAGCAGCTTGCTGCCGGCCGGTGATGGCGCCGTCGGGCGAACGGCACCTGCGCTGCTGGTGAGCAGTCTGAAGGAGTACCTCGACAGCGTCCGCAAGGAAGGCCAGGGCGCGCCCCTACTGGACGACGTGCGCGAAACCGTTAGCCAGTGCCTGCAGGCCGATCAGGTCGACCTGCGCGACCTCGACGAAATCTTCTCCCGCGACCCGCAGATCACTGCGCGGTTGATCGCTGCTGCCAACAGCGCGGCACAGCACCTCGGCATGCCCTGCCAGACGCTGGGCCAAGCCATGCAGCGCCTGGGCGCTACCCGCGTGCTCAACCTGGTGCTGGGCATGGCCCTGGAGCGCAATGCGCGGCTGCACGACCCACGCCTGGCGGAGCTGGCCGAACTGGTCTGGCAGGCCGCCCAGCGCAGCGCCGAGCTGGGCTACTGGCTGGCCAGCGAACTGGAGCTGGATGCCGAGCTCTGCTACACCGCCGGGCTGTTGCACAACATGGGCGAACTGGCCCTGCTGCGCAGTCTGCAGGACTGGCAGGATGCCGGCGGCAGCCTGAGCAATGAAGAGCTGCAGGATGTGATGAAACGCCGCTCGGCGGGTTTTGGTTCCGCCTTGCGAATCCGTTGGCGGCTGCCCTTTGGCCTGCGTGAACTGGTGGCGGCGTTCCACGGACTGGGTACGGGGGTGTTTTCTCGCGAAGCCCTTGTGCTCAACCTCTGCGCCGCGTTGCTCTGCCTGCCTCGTGGCGAGGCCCCTGCAATCCTGATGGACGAGCGCGCCGCGAGGCTGTTGCGGCTCGACCCCGCCGTGCTGGAGCGTCTGCCGCAACGCCTTCTGCCCTGATGCGGCTAATGGCCTATGGCACGGTGATTGACTAGTCTGCTCAAATGCTCGTCAGTCTTACGAGCCTTCCCGGCGCTGCCCGGGAGCTGCAGTGGAGCTGGATACCGAGGCCATGCATGGCTGATCTCGAACGTGCACCCAAGGTGCTGATTGCCGACCCCGATCGCTGGAGCGCCGAACTGCTCACTGAACTGGTGCGCAAGGCGCGCTGCGACGCCCAACTCGCCGTGCTGCAGGACAGCCACAGCGTGCTTGAGCATTGCCGCAATGGCTGGCCCGACCTGTTGATCGTCGACTACGGCCTGCCCGGCATCGGCGGTCTGGAACTGCTGCGGGAAGTCCGTCGCCAGCGTCGCCATCCGCCTGTACCGTTCTTCCTCCTCACCGAACGGGTCGATGCCGCCAGCGTACGCGCGGCCCTGCCGCTGGCCCCCACCGCCTACCTGGCCAAGCCCTTCAACGCCGAAGACCTGCTGCGGCGCCTGCGCAATCTGCTGCTGGAGCCGGGTGAGGATGTGGCCTGCAGCGTGCCGCCCATGTCGCCCGTGCAGAGCCTGGACGTGTTCCTGGCCGAGGCGCGCGAGTCGTCGTCCGGCGCACCGCTGTTGAACGCGGTACGCGAGGCATTGAGTTTCGCCCTGGAAGCCCACAAGCGAGACCTGGCTGAACTGGAGCCGTTGTTTCACCAGGACCCGCAACTCACCGGCCAACTGATCGCCGCTGCCAACAGCGCCGCCCAGCACCTCGGCAATAGTTGCCAGACCCTGACGCAGGCCCTGGCCCGGCTCGGTCCCCAACACAGCCTCAACCTGGCCCTCGGCCTGGCCCTGCAGCGCAGCGTGAAGCTTGCCGACCCGTTGTTGGTCACGCACGGCCAGCATATCTGGCAACGATCGCAGCACACCGCCCTACTGGCGCGCTGGCTGGCCCAGTGCCTGGAGGGGGACGATGAGCGTTGCTACACCGCTGGGCTTCTGCACCTGCTGGGAGACTTGGCGGTGCTGCGCAGCATCCAGAGCTGGCGCGACTTGGGTGGTGAGGACCTGACCGCCGAACAGGTGGGCGACGCGCTGCACAAACATGCCGCACCTTTCGGGTCTGCCCTGCGCACCCGTTGGCGCCTGCCCTTGGAACTGCGCCAGCTAATCGCCGCCGTGTTCCAGTTGGGCGGCGGTGTTTACTCGAAGGAAGCACTCATCCTGCACGTCGCCAAACTGGCTGCCGATCTTCCCGAGGGTGAAGACGCCAGCCGCCTCGCCAAGCACAAGGCGGCGCGCATGCTCGGCCTCGACGCCGCACTGCTGGCGTCGTTGCCGAAGCTGACTTCGTCGAGCTAGGCCAGCGCTTCCTCGACGAAATCCAGCCGATCCTGGCCGAAGAACATCTCCTCGCCGACGAAGAAGGTGGGCGCGCCGAATACGCCGCGTTTCACTGCTTCCTCGGTCGCTGCCTTCAACGCGTCCTTCACCTCCTGATCGCCCACCAGGGCCAGCAGCGCCTCCGGGTCGAATCCGGCGGCCTTGAGCGTCGCGCCCAGCACGGCGGGGTCGCCGAGGTTGCGCTTGTCCTGCCAGAGAGCGCGGAACATGGCATCCAGATAGGCCTCGAAGCGTTCCGGCTGGCGTATTTGCACGCCAATGGCGGCGCGCATCAGCGTCAGCGTGTTGATGGGGAAGAAGGGGTTGAAGTGCATCGGCACGCCATAGCGGCGGGCGAAGCGCTGCATGTCGATCATAGTGTGCCGCGCCTTGGCAGGAACGGCGGCGGGCGAGGCGTTGCCGGTGGCCTGGAACACCCCGCCCAGCAGCATGGGGCGATAGCGCAGTTCAGCGCCATGGCGGGCGCAGATGCCCGGCAACTGGGTCCAGGCCAGGTAGCTGGCCGGGCTGCCGAGGTCGAAGAAGAATTCGACGGTTTTGGTCATGGGTGCGTTCTCGTCGTTGGTTATCGGCTATGGCCAGGTAGGGGCGAGCGTGCTCGCGAACGAGGCCGTGCGGGGGCTTTTCGCGAGCCAGCTCGCGCCTACGGGGTCACCAACGCTCCATCCATGGCCGCAGATCAAGCTCGAACGTCCAGGCATCCCGCGGCTGGCTATGCAGATACCAGTAGTTTTCGGCGATATGGTCAGGGTCGAGGATGCCGTCCTGGTCCTTCAGCGCGTAGCGCTCGGGGAAGTTGTCGCGGATGAAATCGGTATCGATGGCGCCGTCCACCACCACGTGGGCGACATGGATGTTCCGCGGGCCGAGCTCGCGGGCCATGCTCTGGGCCAGGGCGCGGATGCCGTGCTTGGCCCCGGCGAAAGCCGCGAACCCGGCAGCGCCACGCAGGCCGGCAGTGGCGCCGGTGAACAGGATGGTGCCGCGCTCGCGGGTGACCATGCGACGGGCGACTGCCTGGCTGGTGAGGAAGCCGGAGAAGCAGGCCATCTCCCAGATCTTGAAGTACTTGCGCGCGGTTTCCTCGAGGATGCTGCAGGGCACGTTGGCGCCGATGTTGAAGACGAAGGCTTCGATCGGGCCGATGTCACGCTCGATGGTTTCCACCAGCTCGGCGACTTCCTCTTCCTTGCGTGCATCAGAGGCAAAACCGTGGGCCTCGCCACCTTCGGCGCGGATGGCGTCTACCAGCGGCTGCAACTTGTCAGCGCTGCGCCGGGTCACGCAGGCCACATAACCCTCGCGGGCAAAGCGCCGGGCGATGGCACCACCCGTGGCATCGCCTGCTCCTATCACCAATACGACTTTCTTGTTCTCGGTCTCGCTAGCCATGTTGTCCACCTTTGCTGAACGATCGTTAACTGAACGTACGTTATGCTATGCTTGCCAACGCGTCAAGCCAGTCCACCGGAGGTCGTCGTGCGTTATTCAGCCACCCACAAGGAAGAAACCCGGCAGAAGCTGCTGGAAAGCAGCGGTGCCATCGCCAAGCGCGGCGGCTTCTCCACTACCGGCGTCGACGGCCTGATGAAGGCCATCGGCCTGACCGGCGGTGCCTTTTACAGCCACTTCCCATCGAAGAACGACCTCTTCACCGCCATCGTCCAGCGCGAGCTATCCCTGAGCTTGATCGGCCATGTCGCCCGTGGCGAAGGTTTCTGCCGCGACAAGCTGGAACGCTGCCTCGATCGCTACCTGAGCATGGCCCATCTGCAGAACCCCGACTCGGGCTGCGCCATCCCGACGCTGGGAGCGGAAATCGCCCGTGCCGACCTGTCGGTGCGCGAAGAGGCCGAGCACTGGATGCTGCAGTTGCAGCGTGCCTGGGCGGAGATACTGGAAGACGGCGGTCTGGCCTGGGCGCTGATATCCCAGTGCGTTGGCGCCCTGGTGGTCGCGCGCATGCTGGCTCGCGAAGAAACACAGGTCGACGTGCTGGACGCCAGCCGCGGCTTTCTCGGTCGGGCGCTGGATGACCTGCTAGAGAAGTGACTGCTCGGCGCACACGCTGAGAATCTGCTCCCGCAACCAGATGTTCGCCGGGTCCTGGTCGAAGGGTTGGGCCCAGAGCATCTCCAGGGAAAAGCTCGGCAGGTCAGGCAGCGGGCTGGTGGTGGTACGAGCATCGCCCAGCAGCGTATGGACCCGAGCTGGTAGCACCAGCAACAGCTCGCTGGCCGGAATCAGTTGCAAGGCGGCCAGGTAGTTGTTGGTCCGTGCGGCGATTTGTCGGGAGCGGCCCTGCTGCTGCAGCCAGCCATCGATCATGTTGCGCTCCGAGTCCCAGGGTGTGGGGAACACCTGACGCCGTGCGCAGAACGCATCCAGGTCATCCACCGCCTCGCTACCGGCGGCGCGGACACAGAGCAGGTCGTCCTTCAGCAAGGCCAGACTGACCAGGCCGGGGTGGGCGCGGTGCTGGTGCGGGCCGAAGCCCAGGGCCAGGTCCAGTTCGCCCTGTACCAGCGCATCGGCGGGGATCTCCCGGCCAAGGCGTTGGACCTCCAGGCTGATGGGGTATCCCGCCTCGCTTAACCGGCGCAGCAATGGCGGCAGGATCAGCAGCTCGAAGTACTCCGGTGCGCAAAGGCGGAAGGTACGTGGCGCCTGGCACGGGTCGAAGGCGCTGGCTTCGCTGAAGCAGGCGTTCATCAGCTCAATCATGCTGCGGGCGTGGGGGCGCATGGCCATCGCCTTGCGGGTGGGGCGCATGCCGCTTCGGGTGGCGATGAACAGTTCGTCGTCCAGGGCGCCGCGTAGCTTCTTCAGGCTGTAGCTGACGCTGGAGGCACTGAGATTCAGCGCCTCCGCCACGTCGCCCAAGTGTTGGCGCTCGTAGATTTCGAGGAAGACCAGCAAGTCCTGGATATCGATCTTGCGCAGTCCATTGGCGAGCAGCATGGCGGGGATCCATTGAGCGGGAGTGCCATCAGAACCTGCCCCGATCGACATGGCAAGCCACTCAGGCTGTCGCCGTGCGCGCCGGGCTCAGGCGCGCCAGCCAGAGCATGCCGAGGACGATCAGCACGGCGCCGGCCCAGGCCAGCGGCGCGGGTGCCCGGTGCAGCCAGAAGCTCTGCAGCAGCAGGGCGAACAGGCCGCTGAGGTAGCTGTAGGCGATCACCGTGGCCGGGGGCAGCCAGTGGATGGCCCGGTGCAGCAGCCAGAAGGTGGCCAGAGTAGCGGTCAAGGCCAGGTAGAGCAGCCAGCCGATATCGCGCAGGGCAATGCCTTGCAGCCCCTCCCAGCGCTGGCCCAGGGTCGCCGTCAGGGCCAGCAGCAGGCCGCCGGCCAGTAGGTTGCCGCAGGCCAGGGAGGCGGCGCTGCGCTCAGTACCGAGCCAGGGTTTGAGGCGCTGGCTGAGCGGGCCGTAAATGGCCATGGCCAGGCAGCCGATGCCGTAGAGGCCATAGGCGTAAGCGTCGAAGTGGGCGTTATCGAGCCCGAGCAGGGCCAGCGCGCCAAGGGCGGCGACGAGGGTTGGCCACAGTCGTTGCAGCACCGGCTTGCCCAGCAGCATCCGCTCACTCCCAAGCGTCAGCAGCGGCACGCTGACATAGAGCAGCGCGGTGTCCAGTGCCTTGGTGTGTTTCAGTGCCTCGAACAGGCTGCCGAAATAGAGCGCCAGCAGCCCGCCCAGCACCACGTGGGCCAACAGCGCACGCCCGTTGGGAAGTCCGGGGCGGCGCAACAGCAGAAAGGGCAGGAACAGGCCGCCCGAGAGCAGCAGGCGCAATGCGGTCAACGGCAGGGCGTCGAGTGCGGGGTTCACCTCCGCGGCGGCAAAGAACGACAGCGCCACCAACAGTGCCCAGAGCAGCATCGAGGCGTGGGCGTTGAAGCCGGGAGAGAGGGACTGGCGCATGGTGGGGCTCGTTCTGTATGCAGGTGGCCATTGCGCCAGCGCGGCGATTTCCCGGCAAATCAGAAAGTCGAGAGTGGATTCGGGAATTTGAATTGCCCCGCATGGCGCTAGAGTTATCCACACGCCCGTCTGGAGATGCCCGTCATGGGTCAGGATCAATCGACGCTCGCCGCCCTCGCCGGGCTGTGCGCCTTGCTGCTGGCCGCACCGGCCCTGGGTGACTCCCTCGCCGCCGCCAGCCGCGCCAGTCTGCTGGAGGACAGCCGCTTCGTGCGTGACGCCGCGTCCGAGCGCATCCAGCAGATTCGCTTTTCATTCCGTGAGCCGCACCTGGAGGAGGGACAGTCACCCGCCTGGGCGCGCGCCTTCGGCAGCCATGGTTCGGTAGACGCCGACCACCGCGCACCGCGTCGGGAGCGTGATGTCGGTGGGTTGCTGCTGGGTAGCGAACGCAAGCTGGGGAATTGGCTGGTCGGCGGAATGGGGGGCTATTCGGCAACTTCGGTGGAGGTGCAGGGCGCGGATGCCGATATCCAAAGCCTGCACCTGGGTGCCTATGCCGGCACCAAGATCTACAACCAGATCGGCGTAAAGATGGGGGCGGCCTGGAGTGGTCATGATGGTGACCGGCGCGCCGCCGATGCGAACAGTGGCCAGGTATTCGGCGAGCTCAGCTACTCCCTCGATTTCCGTGACTTCAGCGCCGAGGGTTTCAGCGAGCTGGCCTATGTGCGGCTGGACAGTGATTCACAGGGCGCCATCGACAGTCAGCGCGACGAGATCGGCTACAGCACCTTCGGCCTGCGAGGCACCACGCGCATCGACCTGGCCTCGGGCCGGCGCCTGACTGCACGCATCAGTTCGGGCTGGCGTCATGCGTTCAGTGACAGTCGGTTGGAAGACGAGAGTGGTGCCGCCGTGGCACTGACCCGGGACGCTTTCCGCCTGGATATGGGGCTGGACTACCAGTTCACCGAACAGGCCTATGCGGGGCTGTTCTATAACGGCACCTACGCCGAAGACGCGCGGGACAATGGGCTGACGGCTCGGGTGAGCCTGCGGTTCTGAGCAACTTCGGCGGCTGCCGGATCTGTGGGGGCGATTTCAATCGCCAAGCGGAACGCAGATTCGCCATCGGACCTGGAAGGGGGCAACTGCGCTGCCCTTGGCGAATGAAATGGCTATGTCTGCATGACGTGTTGTAGTCAGCTGCATTGCCCGTAGGCGCTGGCTTGCCAGCGAATGGCGGCGTTTCGCTGGCAAGCCAGCTCCTACAAGGCTCTTGGCCGGAGGGTAAATCGCTCGCAACAGCTAACGCAGACATAGCGAATGAATTCGCCCCCACAAGGAAAGGCGAATCCTGATTCAGATTTCCTGCATATCGAAGTCGTTCTTGCCGACTCCGCAATCCGGGCAGATCCAGTCATCCGGCACGTCGGCCCAGGGAGTACCGGCCGGGATGCCCTCGTCGGGCCAGCCCTTGGTCTCGTCGTAGATCAGGCCGCAGACCACACAAATCCAGGTTTTCATGCCGCTACCTCATGCTTGCAGCTGTGCTCGGGGAAGGCACACGCCCGGAGGCGCGCGTTGTCGCGATCATAGTCGCGGTGCTGGGGCGCCGGTGCCCTAACCAAGGGTGGGTTGGGCCGGTTGCGTGGCCGCCTGCTCCTTCGGATTCCAGCGGTTGGCGCGGGCAAAAGTACCGAAGTCGTTGAAGCGAACGCCCATCTCGCGCATCACCTTATGCGCCACTGGCGCGGTCATCTGGCGGATGTAGAAGGGCTCCTTGACCACGAAGTGGTGGATGGCATGGGTGCTGCCGAAGTTGAAGCAGAACGCCTGCAGCGGCCACATCCACCAGGGGTTGAGCACCTGGGTCTGCTGGATCACATTGCCCAGCTCGACATCGCCGTAGTAGTGCATGTTGGAGCTGACAAAGTGCAGGCAGAAGGTGCGTAGCACGTTGGGGCCGACCAGCACCACCACGGCGATGTTGACGAGGTGCATCGCCTCCAGGGTTCCAGCCGACCAGGCGATGGGGGCATTCAGGGCCCAGGCCAGGGTGTCGATGGCGTGGAAGCCGAGGAAGACGTACCAGGTGCCCCAGTTCAGCAGCGCCAGCGGCGCGTAGACCTTCAGGGTGCGCCAGAGGATGCTGCGCTTGTGCGCCCAGGTCTTGGCTCGCAGCATGCGGATCAGCGAGGACATCACGTTGTCGCCCACCATCAGCAGGCGCGCCAGGCCCCAGGGTTCGCCGTTGGTGATGGCGCGCTCCTCCATGTCGGTCTCGGTGCCGGACACCTTGTGGTGGTTGAGGTGCAGATGGCGGCGTATCCAGGGGTTGATGGTGCTCGGCCGCGCCAGCCAGACCAGCGCCATCATCAGGTTGTGCGGGACCTTGCGCTTGCGGAAGTACATGCTGTGGATCAGGTCGTGCTCCAGCTCGTGGGTCAGCGACGCGAAGAAGGCATTGAGCAGCAGGCAGACCCACCAGGCGATCTGCTCGTTCAGGTAGAGCAGGGCGGAACCGACCATGCCGGCCAGGGCGAAGGCGAGAATGCCGGCGCCGATGGTGTCCTGGTGGTTCAGCACAGGGTAGCGCTGGCGCAGCGCGTTGCCGCGGGCCATCACCACTTCACGAATATGCGCTGATCGCTGCTGGTCATTCAGCGTGCGGGGGCTTGCAGGCTTGGCGGACATGCTTCCATCCTCTTGTCGTGTTGCCGATGGACCTACTCTGCCGCCTCGGGCCGCTGTCGCGCCCGACCGAGCACGCCAACCTGTTGACTGGATACGCCAACCTGCATGAGCGAACCCACTACCCTCGCCAGTTGGACCCGTGCCTTGCGCAAGCAACTGGATGCGCTTGGGCTCGACAGCGCCGACCTGTGCCGCCAGGCCCAGCTCGATCCGGCGCTGATGGACGACCCCAATGCGCGTTACCCGCTTTCGGCCACCACACGGCTCTGGGAGCTGGCGGTAGCAGCCAGCGGTGACCCGGCCCTGGGCTTGAAGATTTCTACCTACGTCAGCCCCACCACCTTCCACGCTCTGGGCTATGCCCTGGTGGCCAGTGCCAGCCTGCGGGAAGTCTTCGAGCGCATCGTGCGTTACCACCAGGTGGTCAGCGACGCCCTGGAACTGGACCTCAGCCGCCAGGGCGAGCGCTACCTGTTCCGTCTGCGGGTGCGCGCCGACGGTATCGAGCCCGCGCCGGAAGCGGTGGACGCCTTCGTCGCCATCTATGTCCGCACCTGCCGCAACCGCATCGGTCGTGACTACGCGCCGCTGGCCGTGCACCTGCGCCGTCCGGCGCCTGCGGACCCGCAGCCGTGGCACAACGTTTTCCGCGCGCCGCTGGTGTTCGGCGCCGATGAGAATCTGCTGGAGTTTGCGGTGGAAGATTTCGAGCGACCGCTGGACGACGCCAACCCCGAGCTGGCCGAACACAACGAAGCGGTGCTCAAGCGCACCCTGGAGCAGCTGCAGCCGCCCACCTGGTCGCGCAAGGTGCGCGCCTGCCTGAAGGCTCAGCTACCCAACGGCGAACCCTCCGCCGAGCGCATCGCACAAACCTTACACCTCAGCCTGCGCAGCCTGCAGCGACACCTGGCGGATGAGGGCTGTAGCTACGAGCAGCTTCTGGGCGATACCCGCCAGGCACTGGCGCTGGCGCACATGCGTGATCCACGTTGCTCCATCAGCGAAGTCGCCTACCTGCTCGGTTTTGCCGATACCAGCAGCTTCAGCCGCGCCTTCAAGCGCTGGACCGGACAGAGCCCCAGTCAGTACCGGGACGGCCTGCCGCGATGAGCCGGTAGGGTGGGCTTCAGCCCACCCTACCGAATTCAATGCCGACCTAGGGTTTCTGGGCTGCGTGGCGCAGCAGCTCTGGATCGAGAATCTCGATTTCCCCGTAGTTCAGGCGCAGGGCACCCTGGGCCTCCAGTTCCTTGAGGATCTGGTTGGTGGTTTGCCGCGACAGCGCCAGCATCATCGCTAACTGCTCCTGGGCCAGGTGAATAACCCGCCGCTGCCTTGTGCCTGCGCCGTAACCCTCGGCGATCATCAGCAGCCGTCGCGCCAGGCGCTGGGGGGCCGGCAGCAGGCTCATCTCTTCCAGGGCGATGAAGGCCAGGCGCAGCTTCTGACTCATCAGCAAGGCGAAGTCGCGCCAGTGCTCCGGTCGTTGTTGCAAGAGTGCCAGCAACGGTGCCTGGGGTAAGTTGAACAGCGTCACGGGGCCTTCGGCGAAGGCGTCATGGGTGCGCGTCTGGCCGTCGAACAAGGAGATTTCGCCGAACCAGTGCGGCGGCTCCACCAGCACCAGCAAGGCCTCCTTGCCGCTCTCGCTGATGCTGCCGACCCGGATCGCGCCGTCCAGCACCGCATAGAGCCCACAGGGCGGATCGCCTCGGCGAAACAGCCGTTGGCCAGGTTCCAGCCGGCGCACCTGGGCCATGGCCAGAAGGTCGTCCTGCAGGCTGGCCGGCAGCTGGCTGAACCATTGGCCGGTGAGCAGGAGATCGCGGTGGTGCTTGAATGGGGTCATGGGCTTTGTCGGCTAGCTGACAGAGGTTGCCTGGGGCGTGGCGCCATTATCGACGCAACTGCCTGCCAACCCGAGGACACAATAATGAAAACCCTCATCGACCAACTTGGCCAGTACGCCGAGTACCACCGTGATCGCCGCAACATCGCCACCCACTTCGTCGGCATTCCACTGATCGTGGTCGCCGTCGCCGTGTTGCTGTCGCGCCCGGGTACCGAAGCCTTCGGCCTCTGGTTGTCTCCGGCCGCCGGGGTCAGCCTGGTATCGGTGCTCTACTACTTCCGCCTCGATCTGCGCTACGGCCTGGTGATGGCTGCGCTGCTCGCACTCAGCCTGTGGATAGGCGCCACCCTCGCGGTGCAGGGCACTGCTGCCTGGCTTGGCGCAGGGTTGGGGATGTTCGTGGTGGGCTGGGTGATCCAGTTCATCGGTCATTACTACGAAGGGCGCAAACCAGCGTTCGTCGACGACCTGACGGGCCTGATCATCGGGCCGCTGTTCGTGGTGGCCGAACTGGGCTTCCTGCTGGGGCTACGCAAGGAAGTCGAGCACGCCGTGGAGGAGCGCGCGGGGCCGACCTGCATTCGCGAGAAGAAAGCGGCGGTTTGAGCAATGGTTTCCCGGCACTCACCATTCAATCTGCACGGATTGCGCCCGTAGGAGCTGGCAAGCCAGCTCCTACAAAGCTCTTGGCCCGATGGTAAATCTCTCGCAACAGTTAACGCAGGCATAGCGAATGAATTCGCCCCTACAGGGTTAGTGCCACCAATCAGGGCGCGGGGGGCAGGGTGCCCAGCGCCAGCAACTGCCTGCTCATCGACCGCGCATGGCGGTCCACCACCATCGGCGCGTAGGGCCGGCCGGAGGCGCTGACCAGGGCGCTGCTCTGGCTGTTCATATCGCTCAATGCCGCCTTCAGGAAGCTCCAGCGGGTCTTCAGCTTGGCCACAGCCGGGTCAGCCTTGTCATCCAGGGGTGCCAGTTCCTGGTCGATGTCCGGCAATAGCAGACGCTCGTCCTGACCGATGTAGGTGTCGCCGTTCTCGCGGGCGATTTCGAAGGTGCCGATGTAGGCCCGGCTCAGGTACTGCACGTTCAGGTATTCCACTTTGGCCGGCAGATCCTCGCCCCCGGCGGCGCCAGCCTGGATGCGTGCGGCGATCAGGAAATCGCGCAGGGCCTTGGCCAGTTCCTGGGGATAGCGCCAGGGCACGTCCTCTTCCTTGTGGCCGAAGGAAACGCCCCGATCGAGTTGGGTAACAAGCGTGTCACGGGTCTTGCGCAGGTCCTCGCTCGGCTCGGCGATGCGCTGGAAGGCGGCGTCCAGTGCCTTGAGGTCGTCGCGCATGCGGGTCGAGTGAGCGTCCTGGAAGCCTTCGCCGCGGAACAGCAGCAGGCTGCTGGTGGCGCGGCAGGCGTGCACCTGCGCGAGTTCCAGCGGTGCCAGCTCGGTTGCGGGTGCAGGCAGGGCGAGGCCTAGGAGAAGGCCCAACAGCGGGTACAGCAGAACCTTGCGAATCATAGCGGGTGCTCCTGTTCTTGTTGTTCTGAGGAGTCGTTGGAGGTGCGAGCACAGCCTACTGTGTCGTGGCCTGGAGGCTATTACCCGAAAGAGTGATTTGCTGTGGGGCGATCGATGTTTTCAGGCGCCGTCCAGCAGTTTGCGTAGCAGCGCCGCGCTGGCCGGGTCGGCGGGAAACAGGGTTTCCAGCCCCAACTCGGCGAGGGTGACGTCGACCGGGGTGCCGAACACTGTGATGGTGCTGATGAAACTGATGACGCCCAACGGCGTTCGCAGTTGCAGCGGCACGAGCACGGCATCGCTGGGCAAGCCGGCTGGCGGAGGCGGGGCGGGATAGCCCGCGAGTTCATCGAACAGGGCCTGCAGTTCGGGGTCGCCGCTGATCTCGATATCTCGCTGCAGGCGCTCCAGCAGATGCGCGCGCCATTGGCCGAGGTTGACGATGTGCGGTGCCAGGCCTTGTGGATGAAGCGACACGCGCAGCACGTTGAGTGGTGGCGCCAGCAGTTCAGGTGCCACGCCCGAGAGCAGGGGCGCAACGGAACGGTTAGCCGCCAGCAGGTTCCAGTGCCGGTCCACCGCCAGCGCCGGATTGGGCTCGTGGGCCTTGAGCAATTGATCGATCGCCTGACGGGCACCCGCCAGGGCAGGGTCGTCGAGCGCGCGCTGAGGAAACAGTGGTGCATAGCCCGCCGCGGTCAGCAGGCGGTTGCGCTCGCGCAAGGGAATGTCCAGTTGCTCGGCCAGGTGCAGCAGCATCTCGCGGCTGGGGTGGGCGCGACCAGTCTCGACGAAGCTCAGGTGACGCGTGGAAATCTCCGCGTCGCAGGCGAGGTCGAGCTGGCTGAGGCGGCGCCGCTGGCGCCATTGGCGCAACAGGGCGCCGACGGGATGGGGCTGTGCGTTCATGGCAACGACGATAGATCAGAGGGGGAAGACCGGCCATTACCTGGCAGGTAATCGACCCGCTGCGGGTTTCGCGGAAATCTGTCGCCAAGCGCCAGGTCGGCGCCCCATCGACAGGAGAACCACCATGACTCATCTCGACATGTCCCCGCTGCTGCGCCGTGCCCTGCAAGCCGATGCCCTGGCCAGTGGCGCCATGGGCCTGCTGCTGGCGCTGGCCGCCGGACCGCTGGAAGAACTGCTGGGCCTGCCGCGTTCGCTGTTGCTGGGCGCGGGTATCGGCCTGCTGCCCTTCGCGCTCGTCCTCGGCTGGCTGGCCAATCGCGCAACCGTCCAGCGCGGCTGGATCTGGGCAGTGCTGGCGATCAATGTGGTGTGGGTGATCGACAGCCTCTCGCTGCTCGCCCTCGGTGGGGTGGAGCCAACCCCGCTGGGCAAGGTCTTCGTGATCGGCCAGGCGGTGGCGGTGGCCGTGCTCGCGGAGCTGGAGTTCTTCGGCCTGCGCCGTTGCCCGAGCGTGACTGCGTGAAGGGTAGCGATGCGTTGGGCTGTGCGCGGCGCTCAGCCCAACCTGCGGTCAGGCGGCCAGGTTCAGAACCCCGCCGCCTTCTGCCAGGCCTTGGGCTTGAAGAACAGCGTTTCGCCGCGCACCAGGCCTACGAGGCTGTCGTGGTCTTTCACCACTTCGGCCTCGATCAGCTCGTCCTGGCCGTCCACCTTCAGGGTTACCCGGGTGATGGCGCCCAGCGGGCGGATGTCACGGACTTCGGCGGCGCGGTGCTCGGCCACTTCGGAGCGCGACAGCGAGACTTCATGGGGACGGAACAGCAGGTGCTGGTCGTCGCCCAGGTGCAGGCGGTTGGAGTCGCCGAGGAAGTGGTAGACGAAGTCGCTCGCCGGGTTCTCGTAGACCTCGCCGGGCGAGCCGATCTGCTCGATCACACCCTTGTTCATCACCACGATGCGGTCGGCCACTTCCATGGCTTCTTCCTGGTCGTGGGTGACGAACACGGAGGTCAGGTTGATCTCCTCGTGCAGGCGCGCCAGCCAGCGGCGCAGCTCCTTGCGCACCTTGGCGTCGAGGGCGCCGAAGGGTTCGTCCAGCAGCAGGATCTTCGGTTCCACCGCCAGGGCGCGGGCCAGGGCGATACGCTGGCGCTGGCCGCCGGAGAGTTGCTCGGGGTAGCGGTCGGCGAGCCAGTCGAGCTGCACCATGTTCAGCAGCTCATGGACCTTCTCGGCGATCTGCTTCTCGCTCGGGCGCTCGCCCTTGGGCTTCATGCGCAGGCCGAAGGCGACGTTGTCGAACACCGTCATGTGGCGGAACAGGGCGTAGTGCTGGAACACGAAGCCGACGTTGCGATCACGCACGTCGTGCTGGGACACGTCCTCGCCGTGGAACACGATGCTGCCCACGTCCGGGGTTTCCAGGCCGGCGATGATCCGCAGCAGGGTGGTCTTGCCGCAGCCGGACGGCCCGAGCAGCGCCACCAGTTCGCCGCTGTGGATATCCAGGTTGATCGCGTTGAGCGCCTTGAAGGCGTTGAAGTTCTTGCTGACGTTGCGGATTTCAATGCTCACGGTGGTTACTCCTCATCAGCATTCGACTTGAGACGGGACAGGCGCGACTCGCTCCACTGCTTGAGCAGAAGGATGCACAGGGCGAGCACCAGCAGCAGGCTGGCGACGCTGAAGGCGGCGACATGGTTGTACTCGTTGTAGAGAATCTCGACGTGCAGCGGCAGGGTGTTGGTGACGCCTCGGATATGCCCGGAGACCACCGATACCGCGCCGAACTCGCCCATCGCCCGCGCGGTGCAGAGCACCACGCCGTAGATCAGGCCCCATTTGATGTTCGGCAGGGTCACGTGCCAGAACATCTGCCAGCCGTTGGCGCCGAGCAGGCGCGCGGCCTCTTCTTCCTGGGTGCCTTGTTCCTGCATCAGCGGGATCAGCTCGCGGGCGACGAAGGGGACGGTCACGAAGAGGGTGGCCAGGACGATGCCGGGGACGGCGAAGACGATCTGGATGTCGCGGTCGCTCAGCCACTCGCCGAAGTAACCCTGGGCACCGAACAGCAGCACGTAGATCAGGCCGGCGATCACCGGCGAGACCGAGAACGGCAGGTCGATCAGCGTCACCAGCAGGCTCTTGCCGCGAAACTCGTACTTGCTCACGCACCAGGCGGCGGCCACGCCGAACACCAGGTTGAGTGGCACCGAGATGGCCACGGCGATCAGGGTCAGCTTCAGCGCGGAGAGGGCGTCCGGCTCGAAGATGGCGGTGAAGAAGGTGCCCAGGCCCTGCTTCAGCGCTTCGCTCAGTACCACCAGCAGTGGCAGCAGCAGGAACAGGGCGAAGGCCAGCCAGGCACTGGTTATCAGGATGCGACGACCCCAGGCGCTGCCCCGGCGGGCAGCATTGGCGGAGGACGCGGCGGTCAGGCTTGCGGTGCTCATGGCGTTCTCCTCAAGGGGTTTCGATACGGCGCTGCAGGAGGTTGATCAGCAGCAGCAGGACGAAGGCCACAACCAGCATCAGCACACCAATGGCGGTGGCGCCGGTGTAGTCGTACTGGTCCAGCTTGACCATGATCAGCAGCGGCAGGATCTCGGTCTTCATCGGCATGTTGCCGGCAATGAAAATCACCGAGCCGTACTCGCCCACGCCGCGGGCGAAGGCCAGCGCGAAGCCGGTCAACCAGGCAGGGAGCAGGGCCGGCAGCAGCACATGGCGGAACGTCTGCAGCGGCTTGGCGCCCAGGCACGCAGCGGCTTCCTCCACTTCGCGGGGGATGTCCGCCAGCACCGGCTGCACCGTGCGCACCACGAAGGGCAAGGTGACGAAGGTCAGCGCCAGGGTGATGCCAAGCGGGGTGTAGGCGATCTTGAAGCCGAGGTCGGTGGCGAACTGGCCCACCAGGCCGGCCGGCGCGTAGAGCGCGGTAAGGGCGATACCGGCGACCGCGGTCGGCAGGGCGAAGGGCAGGTCGACCATGGCGTCGATCACTTTGCGGCCGAAGAAGTCGTAGCGCACCAGCACCCAGGCCAGCAGGGTGCCGATGAGGCCGTTGATCACGGCGGCAGCCAGCGCGGTACCGAAGCTGAGCTTGAGGGCGGCGAGCACGCGGGGGGCGCTGATGATGGTCCAGAACTGGACCCAGGTCAGCTCGGTGGTCTTGAGGAACAGGGCACCCAGGGGAATCAGGACCAGCAGGCTGAGATACACCAGGGTGTATCCCAGGGTCAGCCCGAAGCCGGGTATGACCGGTGAGATGCGTCGCGACATGTTCTGTCCTTACTCTGCGTTGGAACGCTTGGTTTCTCTCCCCTGTACAGCACAGAGGCCCGATCCGGAGATCAGGCCTTTGAGCCCCCTCTCCCTTGAGGGAGAGGGTCGGGGAGAGGGGGCGTGGTCCGCGCTTATTGCGCCTGGTAGATCTGGTCGAAGATGCCACCGTCGTTGAAGAACTTGGGTTGGGCTTCCTTCCAGCCGTTGAAGTCCTTGTCCACGGTCACGAGGTCCAGTTTCGGGAACTGCTTGGCGTACTCGGCCGCGATTTTCTCGTTACGCGGACGGTAGAAGTTCTTCGCCGCGATGCGCTGGCCTTCCTCGCTGTACAGGTACTGCAGGTAAGCTTCGGCGACCTTGCGGGTGCCCTTCTTGTCGACGTTCTTGTCGACCACCGATACCGGCGGTTCGGCCAGGATCGACAGGCTCGGGGCGACGATTTCGAAGTTCTCGCCACCCTGTTCCTTCAGGGCCAGGAAGGCTTCGTTCTCCCAGGCCAGCAGCACGTCGCCGATCTGGTTGTTGACGAAGGTGATGGTCGAGCCACGGGCGCCGGTATCCAGCACCGGCACGTGCTGGTACAGCGCCTTCACGTATTCCTGTGCCTTGGCGTCGCTACCGTACTGCTTCTTGGCCCAGGCCCAGGCGGCGAGGAAGTTCCAGCGGGCGCCGCCGGAGGTTTTCGGGTTCGGGGTGATGACTTCCACGCCTTCCTTGGTCAGATCGCCCCAGTCCTTGATGCCCTTGGGGTTGCCCTTGCGGACCAGGAACACGATGGTCGAGGTGTAGGGGGTGCTGTTGTCCGGCAGACGGGCCTGCCAGTTTTCCGGGACCAGCTTGCCGAGCTTCGAGAGCTCATCGATGTCGCCGGCCAGCGCCAGGGTCACCACGTCGGCCTTCAGGCCGTCGATCACGGCACGGGCCTGCTTGCCCGAGCCACCGTGGGATTGCTGCACTTTCAGATCGTCGCCGCCCTGGGCTTTCCAGTGCTTGGCGAACGCGGCGTTGTATTCCTGGTACAGCTCGCGGGTCGGGTCGTAGGACACGTTGAGCAGTTCGGTGGCGGCGGCCGGGCCGGCGATCAAGGCGCTGGCGAGGGCGGCGAGGGCGAAGCGGCGAATCGACATTATCAAGCTCCTGGAAACTGGATTTTTTGGTATTGGCTAGGGCTGTAGTTTTGTGTTCGTCGATACACCCTCCGGCTGTCCGGTCGGGCCTTGAGCCTGCTGCGCAGGGCTCGGAAGAATTCGGTGAATCAGCTGTTGCGTGGGTTTGGTTGCT
The DNA here is from genome assembly GCF_038440135.1 of Pseudomonas sp. OTU5201. Classification (NCBI taxonomy): domain Bacteria; kingdom Pseudomonadati; phylum Pseudomonadota; class Gammaproteobacteria; order Pseudomonadales; family Pseudomonadaceae; genus Pseudomonas; species Pseudomonas sp. OTU5201. The sequence goes on from NZ_JASATC010000035.1 coordinate 28,102, forward strand.
GCAGGCGGAACTTTTCCTTGCGCTCGATCTGCACCACCTGGCCGTTGTGCACGGTGATCTCCACCGAGCCGAAACGTAGGCCGTGCAGGGCACTCTGGATTTCGCGCAGGATGCTGGCCTCGTCCTGGCCTTCCACGCTACGAAGGGTTGCGCTCATGGTCGTGCTCCTAGAAATGGGGCCAGCGGCGTGGGTCAGGAGGGAATTCCGCGTGGCGTGGAGCGAATCTTAAGCAAGCTCGTAATATTCTTAAAAATACTATTTAAGAATTTTTATATAACCAAAATTCAATCTCAATGTGAGAGGTGTCTTGGTCTGCTGGAGGCGGCCAGAGCGACGTGTGCCTGGCCTGGGGCGGCCATCAGGCGCTCAGCCAGAGCCGCTCGACCTCTTCCACTGGCAGCGGGCGGCTGAACAGGTAGCCCTGGCCGTAGTCGCAGCCCAGCTCGCGAAGGAAGTCGGCCTGGGCATCCGCCTCGATACCCTCGGCCAGCACGCTGAGGCCCAGGCTGTGCCCCAGGGCGGTGACGGCGCGGGCAATGGCGATGTCATTCGGGTCGGCCGGCAGGCCGCGAATGAAGCTCTGGTCGATCTTCAGTTTGTGCACTGGCAGGCGCTTGAGGCGCTGGAGCGAGGAGTAGCCGGTGCCGAAGTCGTCGATGGCCAGCCGCACGCCGAGATTGCGCAGGCGCGATAGCAGGGCCTCGGCGGTTTCCGGGGCCTCCATCACGGCGCTTTCGGTAATTTCCAGCTCCAGATACTTCGGCTCCAGGCCGGTGGCGGATAGCACGCGTGCCACATCGTCATACAGCCCGGTGCGACGGAACAGGCGGCATGACAGGTTGACGGCAACGAAGGTCAGCTCATGACCCTGGGCCAGCCACTGCTGCATCTGCCGGCAAGCCTGTTCCAGTACCCAGGCATCGATGTGGCCGATCAGTCCGCTTTCTTCGGCAATCGGCAGGAACTCACCCGGCGGCACCAGGCCGCGCTGGGGGTGTTCCCAGCGCACCAGGGATTCGAAGCCGATCAGGTGGTTGTCGGCCATGCGCCGGATGGGCTGGTAGTGCACGCGCAACTGGTCGTGCTCCAGGGCCCGGCGCAGGGCACTGACCAGCTCGACGCGCTGGCGCGCCTGCTCGGTCAGCTCCTGGCTGTAGAACGCATAGGAATCGCGCCCCGCATTCTTGGCCTTGAACAGAGCCGAGTCGGCATTGCGCATCACTTGCTCGACATTGGAGTCGTCGTCCGGAAACAGGCTTATGCCCAGGCTGGTGCTGATGAAAATGTCCTGGCCACCCAGGCGAAACGGGGTCGCCAGCTCGCTGCGGATGCGCTCGGCCAGGGCCGCTGCCTGGTCGGCCTGGGGGCAGTTGTCCCAGAGCAGGCCGAATTCGTCGCCACCGAGGCGAGCCAGGGTCATGCCGCCTTCCAGCAGGCCCTGCAGGCGTACGCCGACCATCTTCAGCAGCAGGTCGCCCTGGGAATGGCCGAGGCTTTCGTTGATGTGCTTGAAATGGTCCAGGTCCAGCAGGAGGACGGCACCGCGCTGTTGTTCGCGGCGGGCGCGCTCCAGCACCTGTTCGACGCGTTCGGTGAACAGCAGGCGGTTGGCCAGGCTGGTCAGCGGGTCGTGGTGGGCGAGGAAGTCCAGTTCGTGCTGGGAGCGCTTGATCGCGCTGATGTCGGAGAACACCGCCACGTAATGGGTCAACCGACCTTCCTCGTCATGGATGGCGCGCAGGTTCTGCCAGAGCGGGTAGATTTCGCCGTTCTTGCGCCGGTTCCACACTTCACCGCTCCATTCCCTGCGGTTCTCCAGGGCGTGCCACATGGCCTTGTAGAAGGCCGGCTCGTGGCGGCCGGAGCTGAAGATTCGCGGGTTTTTGCCCAGCACCTCGGCCTCCTCGAAGCCGGTGATGCGGGAGAAGGCGCGATTGACGTGCACGATGCGGCTATCGGCATCGGTGACCAGCACGCCTTCCTGGGTGCTGTCGAACACCGCGGCGGCCTGGCGCAGGCTGCTTTCGTGGGCGCGGCGGGCGTCCAGGTAGCCCTTCAGGCTGCGCAGGTGCATGCATGCCAGGCCGAACAGCAGAAGGCTGGTGACCAGGACGAAGAACAGGCCTTTGGCGGTCTGCAACTCGTTCAGCAGCGCGCGGTCGCCGACCAGGCCGACCAGTACACGGTCGCTGAACAGCACCCAGAGGCTGGCAAGAATGAAGTAGGGCAGCACCAGTCTGAGTGCGCTGAACTTGGAACGCATAGGCGCGGCCTTCCTGGCTTGGGCAAAACGTGAGGATGCGCATTATAGGAGCAACCGACGACCGGGGGGCTTCTATCTAAAAGACAGGATGGTTTTCTCCGGGGTCTTTGTGATAATTCGAGCGTAGCTAGCGCTACAAGCCCCGATCACTCCACCCGAGGCAACTCCATCCATGTGGTACAACGGTTTTCTCGACCTGTCGCTGTGGCAACTGGTGGCGGTCACCCTGGTGATGACCCATATCACCATCGTCAGCGTCACCGTCTATCTGCACCGCTACTCCGCGCACCGCTCGCTGGAGCTGCATCCTGCGCTCAAGCACTTCTTCCGTTTCTGGCTGTGGCTGACCACTGCCATGAACACCCGCGAGTGGACTGCCATCCACCGCAAGCACCACGCCAAGTGCGAAACCGCCGACGACCCCCACAGTCCGGTGGTCAAGGGCGTCTGGACCGTCCTGCGCAAGGGCGCCGAGCTTTACCAGGAAGAGGCCAAGAACGAAGAAACGCTGCGTATCTACGGCAAGAACTGCCCGGATGACTGGATGGAGCGCAACGTCTACAGCCGCTTCCCCATTGGTGGCGTGACCCTGATGGCGTTGATCGACCTGGCGCTGTTCGGCGCTGGCGGCATCACCATCTGGGCCATCCAGATGATGTGGATTCCCGTCTGGGCTGCGGGCGTCATCAACGGCCTGGGCCATGCCATCGGCTACCGCAACTTCGAATGCCGCGATGCCGCCACCAATCTGGTGCCCTGGGGCATCCTCGTCGGTGGCGAAGAGCTGCACAATAACCACCACACTTACCCGAACTCCGCGAAGCTCTCGGTGAAGAAGTGGGAGTTCGACATGGGCTGGGCCTGGATCAAGTTGTTCAGCCTGCTGGGCATGGCCAAGGTGCAGCGCGTGGCACCCATTGCCCATCGCGTCGAAGGCAAGGGCAACCTGGACATGGATACCGCCATGGCCATCCTCAACAACCGCTTCCAGATCATGGCCCAGTACCGCAAGTTGGTGATCGGCCCGCTGGTGAAGCAGGAGCTGGCCAAGGCCGACGCTTCGGTCCGCCACTCGTTCCGCCGCGCCAAGCGCCTGCTCTCCCGCGAGACCAGCCTGCTCGACGAAGGCCACCAGGCGCGTATCGCCGCCATGCTGGAGCAGAGTCAGGCCCTGAAGGTGATCTACGAGAAGCGCCTGGCGCTGCAGCAGATCTGGGTCAAGACCAGCGCCAACGGCCACGACATGCTGGAAGCCATGAAGCAGTGGGTGCACGAGGCCGAAGCCAGTGGCATCCAGTCCCTGCGCGACTTCGCCGAACAGCTGAAGACCTACTCCCTGCGTCCGGCCACTGCCTGACGCGGTAAGCGCCCATGAAGAAGGCCGGCAGAGATGCCGGCCTTTTTTGTGCGCTGTGGGGGCGAATTCATTGGCTATGTCTGCGTTAGCTGTTGCGATGCGAGGCGGACGGCTCTAGCACGGCATATACAGACCTTTGTGCCAGCCTGGGGCATCCCTCTTCCGAGCGCGGCCCGCCCCGCCCCCCTCCCGGAGGGAAAGGGGTGACGCGCGCCGGCGAGCGCCAAACAGTCATGAAGCCCACAGCGGCCTGAAACTGAGCAAAGACGGTGGGGCAACGACTCCGCCCCGTCAGGAGGCCGTGCGTAATCGTTGCAGAGGGGACGAGCGGCATGGATGCCGCGAGAGGCGTGCGGGGCCATGGATGGCCCCTCACGCCGGGCCCCCGGCGCGACGATGGAGCGAGGGAAGTTTGGCGAAGCCAAACCCGGATGCAGGGGCAAGCCCTTTGGTTCCTTTCGGCGACTGAGAAAGGGACTCGCCCGGGAGGGCGAAACCAAAAACATCCACAAGACTCGACAATCAACCGGACAACACTTAACGCAGACAGAGCGAATTCATTCGCTGACCGGACCGCAGGTTCGGCTTGCAATGCATCAGGGGGCAGTTGCGCTGTCCTTCGCGATTGAAATCCCCCCCCTCAGAGCACCTCGATCGGGTAATCCGTGAAGAACAAAAAAAGGCCGCTCATCATGAGCGGCCTGAACAGGACGTCGATATAGGAGCTGTCACGCATCAACGTCAGGAGGTGGAGAACAGGGAGGGGCAGGGATCAGCTGTCCTGGTGGACGTCGGACTGCTTCTGTTGCTCGGCGCCTTGTTTGGCGATGGCATCCTGCTGGGCGGCATCGGCGCGCTGCTCGGCCAGCGCTGCATTACGTGCAACAAAGGCGTTGGATTCTTCGGCCAGGGTCAGCTGCGAGAAAAACAGGGAAAATACGGCGAAAACGGCGGTAAAAGTCAGGTTGCGTTGCATATCTTGAACCTCTTGGATGGTTTCTTGCGAAACATGGCGCCATCTTATGGAGGTCGTGACGGGCGAAAAATAGCGGTTTCAGTGAATGACTATTTCTCGCGGCGCAACAATTTCGAGTTGATCGCCCATTGCTTCGAGTCTTCGAGCAGCGCCTCGTCCTGGGCCAGCAGTGGTGGCAGTTCGGCCTTGAGGAACTCCACCCAGGTCTTGATCTTGGCATCGAGGAAGCGCCGCGACGGGTAGATCGCATAGATAGTGCGCTCGCGCAGACGGTACTCCGGCAGCAGCCGCAGCAGCTTGCCTTCACGCACGTGCGGGCAGGCGACAAAGGAGGGCAGCAGGCAGACGCCCATACCGGCCTGGGCGGCCTTGGCCAGGGATTCGGCCACATTCACCTGGAAGCTTTCGGCGGGCAGCACGTTGAATTCGCCCTGTTCGCCATTGAAGACCCAGCTGTCCTCATAGAGCGGGTCCAGCAGGCGCAGGTAGCGGTGATGCTGCAGGTCCGCCGGCCCGATGGGCACGCCGTGCTTCTTCAGGTAGTCAGGTGCGGCGCAGAGCACGCTGAACATCGGCCCTAGCGCCTGGGCCACCATTTGCGAGTCGGGCAGCTCTCGGGCAAAGGTGATGATCACGTCGTGGCCGTCTTCCAGCAGGTCGGGGGTGCGCTGCGACAGGGTCAGCTCCACCACCACCTCGGGGTAGCGCTCGCTGTAGCGCGCCACCAAGGCGGTGAGGTGCTGCAGGCCGAGTCCGGTCATGGTGTGCACGCGCAGTCGTCCGTGCGGTTTGAGGTGCGCACCACGGGCTTCGGCGGCGGCCTCGTCCACTTCGCCGAGGATCTGCCGGCAGCGCTGCAGGTAGCGCTCGCCCACTTCAGTCAGCGCCAGGCGGCGGGTGGTGCGGTGCAACAGGCGGGCCTGGAGCTGTTGCTCCAGCTCCGACACCAGGCGCGACACCTGGGCGGTGGACAGGTCCATGGCCTGCGCGGCGGCCGTGAAGCTGCCGGTGTCTATCACTCGCACGAAAACCCGCATGCTGTGGAGCGTGTCCATTGTTACTCCCCGTGTAAGGCTGCTTCTCGCAATCGCGAGATTATCCACGATTCCCTGATAAATATACTTCGTCCCCATAAGCGGCAATGGCCGAGGTCTTGCCGTTCCCGTCATTCCCACCCGCGTGCTTCGCGGGTCCCTTCGAGGTACGCATGACTCCGGATCAAAGTTTCGCCCGTCGGGTTCAGGCGGCCATCGTCTTGTTCGTCCTGCTGTTCGCCTATTTCCTTGCGGCGGATCTGTGGATGCCCATCACGCCGCAGGCGCAACTGACGCGCCCGGTGCTGCGCGTCGCTCCTCGCGTGGACGGCCAGGTGCTGGACGTCGCCGTCACCAACAACCAGCACGTCGCGGCCGGCCAGCTGCTGTTCCGCCTCGACCCGGAACCCTTTCGACTCGCCGTGCGCTCCGCCGAGCTGGCGCTGGAACAGGCCGAGCAGGACAACCTTCAACTCGATGCCGCCATCGCCGCCGCCCGTGCCGAGCAGGTTGCCGCACAGGCCTCGGCCAGCGAGTTGCAGCGTGAGACGGCGCGCCTCGGCCGCCTGGTGCAGAGCCAGCACGTGTCGCGCCAGCTCTATGAGCAGACCGAAGCCCAGCGGCAGGCCGCCCAGGCCAAGCTGGCCGCCGCTGCTGCACGCATCCGGGAGCTGGCGGCCCAGCGCGGCGCCAGCGGCGACGAAAACCTGCGCCTGCGCCAGGCGCGCAATGCCCTGGACCAGGCCCGTCTGCAACTGGCGTACAGCGAAGTGCGTGCCGAACGCGCGGGGACGCTGAGCAACCTGCAACTCTCCCCTGGCGCCTTCTTGCACGCCGGCAACCCGGTGGCCGCACTGGTGGCGGATGACGCCGATATCAGCGCGGACTTCCGCGAGAAGGCGCTGCGCTACGTGCGTCTGGATGACGGGGCTTCTGTGGTGTTCGACGCCCTTCCCGGGCACATCTTCGAGGCCAGGGTCAGTGCCATGGACGCCGGCGTGAAGGAAGGTCAGCTCGACGCCAACGGCGACCTGGCCGCCCCCGCTGTTTCCGACCGCTGGGTGCGCGATGCCCAGCGCCAGCGCCTGCATGTCAGCCTGATCGAGGCGCTGCCCTACAGCCTGCCCAGCGGCGCCAAGGCCACGGTCCAGCTCTACCCGCGCGACTCGCGCCTGGCGGACCTGTTCGGCCGTCTGCAGATCGGCGTCATCAGCCTCCTGCATTACGTGTACTGATGAGTCGCCGGACCGTGCTGACCGAGAACGACCTGCGCCAGTGCCTGCGCCTGGCCGGTGGTGGAACCCTCGGGTTGTTCATCTGCAAGCTGATGGGTTGGGACAATGGTTCGTTCTTCTGCGTCTATCCCATGCTCCTGCTCGGCCTTACGCCGAGCATCAATGCCCATGTCGTCCGCCAGTTCCTGTTCCAGGCGGCGGTGGTGAGCATCGAGGTGCTGGTGATCTACGGTCTCTTCGGCAACCACCCGCCGCTGATGGTGCCGCTGGCGTTCCTCGCCTTCTTCTGGCGCTTCCGCCTGATGGCGCAGGGCTCGTCTTTCATGTTCGGTGCCCTGGGGAGCGTGTTCCTTTCCATCCAGCTGCACTTCGCCAGCTACCCGGATACGCACCTCTACGACCTGGTGACGAGCAACCTGGTGGCCGCCGGCCTGACGGTGCTGATCGCCTGGTTGATGTTCTTCCTCTTCCCCGACGCTGAGCCACGACCACCCAGGCCGATGCCGGCCAAGGACCTGCCCAGCCAGCGCCACGAGGCGGTGCTCGGAGCGACCATCGCCACCCTGTCGTTCATGCTGTTCCAGAGCTTCGACCTGCAGGACTCGCTGTCGGCCCAGGTGGCCTCGATCCTGGTGCTGTTCCCCATGCATTGGAACGGCATCCGCTTCGCCGGGCGCATCCGGGCCCTGGGCACCCTGCTCGGCTGCGCCATCGGACTGGTGCTGCAGCTGGTGCTCTACAGCCACTACGACGTGCTGCCGCTGGTCACCCTGATGTACTGGACGGCGGCCTTCTGCTGCGCGCGACTGCATGTGCTGGAAGGCGCCCAGGGCATCGGCTTCGGCGCGTTGACCACCTTGGCCATCGTCTTTGGCCAGTACCTCACGCCACAGCACGACGTGGTCTATTCCATTGCCTATCGCCTGAGTTCGGTGTGCGTGGCGGTGTTCCTCACCCTGGTGGCGGTGTTCGCCCTGCACCGGTTGCTCAACCGGTTCGCTGCCTTCCGTCATGCCAGTCATGCCTGACCGTCGGGTGGATTGCCGGCCGCACTTTTGCCTGCCTAATCTGTCCAAGGCAGGTCCTTTGAAGGTAGCGGCCGAATGGAAACGCCCCTCGAATCGCCAAGCGAACTGGAAAAACTCACCCTTGCCCTGCTGCACAGCCGGGGCGAGGTGGAGCGGCTGCGTGAGCGCGAGGCCATCTACAGCAGCCTCCTGGGCAGTGTGAATGCGGTGCTCTGGGCCTTCGACTGGGAGGCGCAGCGCATCATCTATGTCAGCCCGGCCTACGAGAGCATGTTCGGCCGCTCCGCTGCCCTGCTGTTGGCGGACTACAACGAGTGGCGCAACTGCATCTACCCGGACGACCTCGAGTACGCCGCGCAGAGCTTTGCCGAAGTGCTGGAGAAGGGCGCCATCGAGGCCCGCGAGTACCGCATCATTCGCGCCGACGGCCAGCTGCGCTGGATCAGCGACAAATGCTTCGTCAGTCAGGGTGGCGGTGAAGGCCAGCCGACCATAGTCGTCGGTATCGCCGAAGACATCACCGAGAAGAAGCAGCTGGAAGGCGAGTTGCACCGCCTGGCCACCACCGACGTGCTGACCAAGAGCAGCAACCGTCGGCATTTCTTCGAATGCGCCCAGCGCGAGTTCGAGCACTCGGTGCAGTTCGGCAGCCCGCTGGCGTTCATCCTGCTGGACATCGATGACTTCAAGCTGATCAACGACACTCACGGCCACCAGACCGGCGACCAAGTGCTGCAACGCATCGCCCAGTGCGGCGCCAACGCCTTGCGCCGGGGCGACCTTTTCGGTCGCATCGGCGGCGAGGAGTTCGCCGCCGTCCTGCCCGGTTGTCCGCCGGAGCTGGCGTGGCAGATCGCCGAGCGCCTGCAGCGCGAAGTGCAGCGCCTGGGCTTCACAGTCGAGGGCAAGAGCTTCGGCGTCACCGTCAGCCAGGGCCTGGCGAATCTTCGCGACGACGGCAACCTCGACAGCCTCTACGCCCGTGCCGATGCGGCCATGTACCAGGCCAAGCGCAGCGGGAAGAACCAGATCGTCTTGGCCGACTGAGACCCCGCACCATTTGGCGTCGCTGCGTTGGGTTTCGCTCCCCTCTACCCAACCTCCATGGATTCTCCCTTCTTCTGGAGGGTGTCAGAGCGCAATGAACTCTGGCCTCATCCCCTCCACCCGCTGCAGCGCTGGCGGCAGGTAGTCGCCATCCCCGGTGAGCTGGTGCAACAGTTGCTCGCGCAGCCTGTGGAATTCTGCCCCGGTACGCTGGCGCGGGTGCGGCAGGTCGATCTCCACCACCGACTTGATCCGTCCCGGTTTGGGCGCCATCACCACTACCCTGTCGGCGAGGTAAATGGCCTCTTCGGCGTCATGGGTGACCAGCAGGGTAGTGATGCCGGAGCGTTCGCGAATGGCCAGCAGTTCGTCCTGCAGTTGCTGGCGGGTGAGCGCGTCGAGCGCGCCGAAGGGTTCGTCCAGCAACAGAATGCGCGGGCTGGCCACCAGGCCGCGAGCGATGGCGACGCGCTGGGCCATGCCGCCGGACAGCTGGTGGGGGTAGGCCGACTCGAACCCTCCCAGACCGACCAACTGCACGAACTCGTGGACCCGTCGGGCGCGTTCGCCCTGGGTGAGCTTTTCGTTCACCAGCCCCAGGCCGATGTTTTGCGCCACCGTCAGCCAGGGAAACAGGCGGTGCTCCTGGAACACGATGCCGCGCTCGCCGCCGATGCCCACTACCTGCGCGCCGTCGACGCGGATCTCGCCGCTGAACTCGGTATCCAGCCCCACCAGCAGACGCAGCAGGGTGGACTTGCCGCAACCGCTGGAACCGACGATGGCGATGAACTCGCCTTCGTTGATCGCCAGGCTGAATTCCTGGATGGCCTCGAAGGCCTGGCCGTCCACAGAGAAGACCTTGCCGACCCGTTCGAAGCTGACCAGCGGCGGCGTGGGATGGGGCTGGTTGGCCGCTTCCCGGGCCGAGGGATTGAAGGCATTCATGCGTGTCTCCAGCGCGTCGCGCGCGTTTCGATGCGTTGTCCAAGATTGCCCAGCAGGGCGCCAACCAGGCCGATCAGCAGCATCGCCGCCATCACCTGATCCATGCGGAACACTTGCTGGGCGCCGAGCATCAGGCTGGCGATGCCGCCGTCGGACGGCATGAAGTACTCGGCGCCGATGGTCCCCAGCCAGGCGTAGATCAGCGCAAGACGCAGGCCGGCGAAGATCGCCGGGGCCGCACCCGGCAGAATCAACAGGCGCAACCGGTGTGGCAGGTCCAGGCGCAGCGCGCGGGCCGCTTCCTCCAACTGCGGTGAAAGGCCGGCGATGCCACGTTGGGTGGCAATGAACATCGGGAAGAATGCCGCAAGGCTGACGAACACCACCTTGGCTGCCTCACCCAGGCCGAACCAGGCGGTGAGCAGCGGTACCCAGGCGAACAGGGCCACCTGGCGCAGTGCCGACAGGCTGGGCCCCAGCAGGCGCTCGGCGCGGGTCGCCAGCCCCAGCAGCAGGCCGAGCAAGAAGCCGGTGCCGCCGCCCAGGGCCAGACCGGCCAGGGTGCGTTGCAGGCTGAGTTGCATGGCGTGGGGCAACGAGCCGTCGTCCAGGCCGTCGGCCAGGCTGCGCAGCACGTCCAGCGGCGAGGCGAGGATGTTGCGGTCGACCCAGCCCAGGCTGCTGCTGGCCTGCCAGAGAATCAGTAGCGCCAGCGGCAGCAGGGCGCCCTGTAGACGACGCCAGCCACGGGTGTCCCCGCGTTGGCGCTGCTCGCCGGTGGCCGGTTGCGGCCAATGCAGCAATTGCCGCTCGAACGCGCCGAAGCCGCGATCCATCACGGCGCCCACCAGGCCGATGAGCAGGATGCAGAGGAACACCAGGTCGAGCATGAACAATTGCCGGCCCCAGACCATCAGGTAGCCCAGGCCCTCGCTGGAGGCCAGCAGCTCCACTGCCAGCAGCGACGTCCAACCGGTGGCCAGGGCCAGGCGGAATCCGGCGAGGAATGCGGGCAGGGCGGCTGGCAGCAGTAGGCGCAGGAACAGCAGATGACGGGGCAGTCGCAGCACCGCCGCGGCCTCGCGCAACGTGGGCTGGGCATCACGGACACCGACCAGCGTATGCAGGGTCACCGGCACCACCACGGCCTTGATCAGCACCACCAGCTTGAGCAACTCGCCGATGCCGAAGAACAGCATGAACAGCGGAATCCAGGCCAGGGTAGGAATCTGCGCCAGGGCCACGAACGTCGGGTAGACCAGCGCCTCGGCACGTTTCGAGGCCCCCAGCCAGGAGCCCAGCAACAGGCCGCCGGCAACGCCCGCCAGCAGGCCCCAGAACAGCCGCTGCAGGCTTATCCACAGGTGGCTCCAGAGCTCACCGGAGCCGAACTCCCGCGCGCTCTGCCAGACCAGCCCGGGCGCTGGCAGGATCTGCTCGCTCATCCAGTGGAAACGGCTCGCCAGTTCCCAGAGCAGGGCCAGGCCCAAGGGCAGCATCCAGGGCAGCAAGGCGTCGATGGGGGCGTGCAACCGGCCCGGCGCGGCTAAGGCGGGTGCCCAGGTCAGGGTTCGGCTCATCTCCAGCTCCCGAATGGTGGTTCTTAGCTTATTCACTTATAGAATAACTATTAGATAATTAATTACTTAACGGGATAAGAGCATGACGATGTAGCGCCGGGAAGACGTTGGTCGATGCGTTTGCCTCATATTTTTTATGCGTGCTCTGCATGCGTCATTGCAGGCCGCGCAGTGCTTGGCTTAGGTCATATAGTTACTAAAAAATGAATTTTTAGTATTTGTTTGACCTATGAACCCGTGACTAGCTTTCGCTCCAAAGCGCCGGACACTGCCGGCGGCAGCCAGCCAAGGAGCGACCACCATGAAAACTCTGCTCAACCACGTCCTGGGAGCTTTCGCCTCCCCGCTGCTGATCGGCCTGCTCGGTGCCTTCCCCCTCGCCGCCCATGCTGCCCAGGCCCGGCCCGAAGCCATCCGCATCGCTGTTCCCGACCTCAGTGCAGGCAGCGAGCACAGCGGCGGCGGCGTGGTGGACGTACTGCGTGACCGGAAGATTTTCGAGCGGGAGTTCGCCAAGGACGGGATTCGTATCGATTGGCGCTTCTTCAAGGGAGCCGGCCCGGTCATCAACGAAGCCCTGGCCAACGGCCAGGTGGATTTCGCCTACCTGGGCGACCTGGCCGCCATCATTGGCAAGGCCAGTGGGCTCGATACCCGGGTGATCAGTGCCAGTACCCGTGGTGTGAAGAGCTACCTGGGGGTAGTGCCGGGTTCCGGCATCAAGACCCTGGAGGATCTCAAGGGCAAGCGCGTGGCCGTGTTCCGTGGTACGGCCAACCAGCTGTCTTTTGCCAGCGCACTGGCCAGCCAGGGCCTCAGCGAGCGTGACCTGAAGGTGATCAACCTCGACTTCAACGCGGCCAACGCCGCCCTCGCCGCCAAACAGATCGACGCCACCTGGGGGCTTTCCAGCCTCCTCGCCCTGCGCGAACGAGGCCTGGCCGAACTGCCTTTGAGTTCCCGCGACCTGAAAGGCGCCGGCAGCACCCAGGCGGTTCTGGTGGCCACCGGTGAGTTCATCCGCCAGCACCCCGATCTGGTGGGGCGCCTGGTCAAGGCCCAGCAGCAGGCAGTGAACTGGCTGCGTGACGACGTCAACAAGGATGCCTATGTGGAGCTGGTTTCGCGCCTGGCAAGCTACCCGCCGGTGATTCTCAAGACCGACCTGGCCCAGGAGCGCCTGAGCCAGTACTTCGATCCGCGCCTGGATGCTGGCTTCGTCGGCCTGCTGCAACAGGGCGTGGATCTGGCCGCAAAGGAGCGTCTGATCCGCCGCAGCTTCCAGGTGTCCGAGTGGGTGGAGCCGCGTTTCCTCGATGCAGCATTGCAGGCGCAGGAGCCAGTTCAGGCCTCGCGCTGACAGGGAGTCACTGACAGGACGTCACCGACAGGGAAGTCGTGAAAGCCGCCGAAAGGCGGCTTTTTTTCCACAGGTCACCGCGAATGAACTCACTCTCATAGGGAGCGCACGCACCTGAACGCCTGCGCGGACAGCTCCCTCTCCCACAGTGGGTGAGGGGTGGGGTGAGGGCAATTGAACCCCGCTGGGATTCCCAAGGGCAGACCTGCGGCCCGCCTGGCGAATAAATTCGGCCCTACAGAAACGTACCAAGGCCTGACCCCGGCACAGACAACCCTCCTAAGCCGCCTGCTCCAGAGAGTCCAGCTCCACCAGCACCTCGATCAGCGCGCGGGCCGCCGGTGACAGGCGATAGCCGGTGCGGGTGACGATGCCGCAGCGTGCCGCGAGGCTGTCCAGCCGTTCCGGCAGGTTGCGCCAGTGCAACAGGGTCAACTCGCCGCGTTCCAGCAACGGGGCGATGGTGTCCTGTTGGGCGATGCCGATGGCGTCGGTCTGGCGTACCACCTGCACCAGGGCGGGTACATGGTCGCATTCCAGGCTCAACTGGAAGTCCGCCTTGCCGCTGTAGCTCGCCAGCAGCTTGCGGATGCCCGCCGGCAGGCGCGTAGCGGCCAGCGGATAGTCGAACATGTCATTGGTCGACAGGCTCTCCTTGAGCAGCAACGGGTGTCCCTGGCGACAGAAGAAGCGGCCGTAGCGCGGCGTCAATGGACGGGTCTGGAAGTTCGGGTCGGCCTCGAACTGGCGCACGTCTGCGATGAAGAACTCGATCTCCTCGCGAGCCAGGCGGCGCCCCAGCACTTCCCAGTTGTTCACCTCGAAGTGGGTGCGAATGCGCGGGTAGTGCCGCATGAAGATGGCCAGGGCATCCGGCACCAGCTTGGCGGCCGGTGCGGGGCCGCTGCCGAAGTGCAGCTCGCCAGCGTCCAGCTTGGTCATCTGGTCGATTTCACGCACCAGGTTGCTCGCCCCCTGCACCAGACGCAGGGCGTGCTGCAGCACTACCTGGCCTTCGGGGGTGGGGCGCAGGTCCTTGCTGCCACGGTCAATCAACTGGCAGCCGAAGTCCTGCTCCAGGCCCTGGATGCTGCGGCTGAAGGCGGGCTGGGTGATGCCCATGGCGTCGGCCGCGCGCACAAAACTGCGGTGTTCGACCAAGGCGATGAAGTAGCGGAGCTGGCGCAGGTCCATGGTGCTTTTCCGGCATTGAAAATATAGGGCGAAGGCATTTGTCGCGGGTTTGCGTGGGGTTTTAAATGCAGGCTCTTATTCCGTCAAATGCGTATTTGATAATTTATTAGATGCATATCGAATAAGCATATGGCGCTTCTCTCCTGACTGCGAGGACCGCACCATGAGCACTGCCGCACTAGCCAGCCAATCCCAGGCCGTCGAACTCGATATCCATCCCGTTGCCGGTCGCATCGGCGCCGAAATCCGGGGCGTCACCCTGTCCGGTTCACTGGACGCCGCCACCCTTGAGGCTATCCAGGCGGCCCTGGTGCAGTACAAGGTGATCTTCTTTCGTGGCCAGACCCAGCTCGACGACCAGGGCCAGGAAGCCTTCGCCAAGCGGCTCGGCGAGCCGGTGGCCCATCCCACGGTGCCGGTACGCGAAGGCACCCATTACCTGCTGCAACTGGACGGCGCCGAGGGGCAGCGCGCCAACTCCTGGCACACCGACGTCACCTTCGTCGACGCCTATCCCAAGGCATCCATCCTGCGCAGCGTGGTGGCCCCGGCTGCCGGCGGCGACACCGTCTGGGCCAACACCGCAGCCGCCTACCAGGATCTACCGGCGACGCTACGCGAGTTGGCCGACAAGCTCTGGGCGGTGCACAGCAATGAGTACGACTACGCTGCCGTGCGCCCCCATGTCAGCGCCGAGAAGCTGGAGCAGTACCGCAAGGTGTTCACCTCCACCGTCTACGAAACCGAGCACCCGGTTGTGCGGGTTCACCCGGTGAGCGGCGAGCGCACGCTGGTGCTGGGACACTTCGTCAAACGCATCAAGGGCTTCTCCCAGGCAGACTCGGCGCACCTGTTCGCCGTGCTCCAGGGCCACGTCACCCGCCTGGAGAACACCGTTCGCTGGCGCTGGCAGGCTGGCGACGTGGCGATCTGGGATAACCGCGCGACCCAGCACTATGCCGTGGATGACTACGACACCCAGCCGCGCATCGTCCGTCGTGTGACCCTGGCCGGAGACGTACCGGTGAGCATCGACGGCCAACGCAGCCAGACCATTCGCAAGAACTGATTCTGCATCCAGAAAGCCCCCACCGGAGCGATCCCGTGGGGGCTTTTGACGTTCAGGGGGGTACAGGAAACGCATGGGCGATGCTCGCTGGGCATATTTTCAATGCTCTCGAAGCATCAATTTGAAATTAACTTTTAAATTCAATTACTTACATATCTTATATATCTAATAGTTATTACAGAATAGTTAAAAATTACTTTATGAGATAAGTCGCCAGCTTAATCATCCTTCCATAGCCGACCGCTCTAGTTCGGCCATCTCGCCGGTCCTGAGCCGGCTGCCTGTTCAACAGGCCCGGCGGCACAGGTCGGGCCTTTTTTTCCCAGGAGTCTTGCCCATGGGCAATGTCCTCAAAGCCGATAGCGGCCGCGAACTGCTCTGGCGTGAAACCCGCCGACCTGGCGAGGTGCTCGACCTCGGCGTCCCGGTACGCCAGGCGCTGTACCGCACGGTCTTCCGCAGCGCCGGTGCTAGCCGCGTCCTCGGTCGCCGCGAGGCGCTGCTGCTGGGTGCCTTCGCCCTGGTGCTGCACGGCGCCGTGCTGCACTGGCTGAGCCAGCAGCCCACCCCGCCGTTGCCGGAAGTGCCGCCGCAGATCCCGCCTATGACCATCGAATTCACCGCGCCGGCCCCGCCGGTGGTGGAGCCGCCGCCGCCCGTGGTCGAGCCGCCACCGCCGATGGTGGAGGAACTGGCAGTAAAACCGCCGCCACCCAAGCCGGTACCCAAACCCAAGCCGAAACAGCAGCCACCCAAGCCTGCGCCGAAACCGGTGGAGCCGCCGCCCGCGCCGCCCAAGACCGAAGCCCCGCCGGCACCGCCGGCACCGCCTGCGCCAGCCCCGGTGACGCCGCCGTCGGCCAACGCCGGTTACCTGAAGAACCCGGCGCCCGAGTACCCCGCCTTCGCCCAGCGACGCGGCTGGGAAGGCACCGTGCTGCTGCGCGTGCATGTGCTCGCCAGCGGCCTGCCGAGCGAGATCCAGGTGCAGAAAACCAGCGGCCGCGAGCTGCTCGACGAAGCCGCAGTGCGTGCGGTCAAGCGCTGGAGCTTCGTGCCGGCCAAGCAGGGCGACGTTGCCCGCGACGGCTGGGTCAGCGTGCCCATCGACTTCAAATTGAACTGATTCAGCGACTTTGCCTGTAGAGAGGAATTCACCATGGACCTGCTAACCAACCCCTTCGCCTCCATCGAGCACCTGGTGATCTGGCTGCTCATCGGCTTCTCCGTCGTCACCTGGGGCCTGGCCCTGGTCAAGGCGATCCAGTTCGCCCGCCTCAAGCACCGCGACCGCCAGTTCCAGACGCGTTTCTGGAGCGCCACCAGCCTGGACAGCGCGGCCGAGCAGGTGCAACAGCAGGCCGGCGCCGCCGCCCACGTGGCCCAGGCCGGCTTCGCCGCGATCCAGGTCCAGGGTGGCCAACCCGGCGACCTGAGCCAGGCGATCAACCACCAGGACCGCCTCGAACGTGCCCTGCGCCAGCAGATCCAGCGTGAGCGCCGCTCCCTGGAATCCGGCCTGGCGGTGCTCGCCTCGATTGGTTCCACCTCGCCCTTCATCGGCCTGTTCGGCACCGTCTGGGGCATCATGGAGGCCCTCAAGGGCATCAGCGCGGCCGGCTCGGCCAGCCTGGAAACCGTGGCCGGCCCCATCGGCGCGGCGCTGATCGCCACCGGCGTGGGCATCGCCGTCGCGGTGCCGGCGGTGCTGGTTTACAACTACTTCCTGCGCAGCCTCAAGCTCACTGCCGCCGACCTCGACGACTTCGCCCACGACTTCTACCTGCTGGCGCAGAAGAGCGCCTTCCGGGTCATCGTCAATCCTCACCCGGCGCGCACCGCGGGCAACGTAAAGGAGGCCTCCTGACATGGCCTTCTCGACTCAGGACAACGACGAAGTCCTCTCCGAAATCAACGTCACCCCGCTGGTGGACGTGATGCTGGTGCTGCTGGTGGTGTTCATCGTCACGGCGCCACTGCTGACCAACGCCATCCCGATCAACCTGCCGAAGACTGAGGCCGTGGCCCCGCCCGAGCAGAAGGACCCGCTGGTGGTGAGCATCGACGGCGCCGGCAAGCTGTTCATCAACAAGGACGAGATCCAGCCCGACGTGCTGCAAGGCCGCCTCGAGGCCGCCAAGGCCAAGGACCCGGAACTGCGCGTGCAGCTGCAGGCCGATGACCAGGTCGACTACGGCGCGGTGGCCCGCGCCATGGCCTCCATCGAGCGGGCGGGAATCACCAAGCTCGCGGTGATTACCGCGCGCTGACGTCTTTCATCAGGCTTGGCCGTCATTCTTCAGGCAGGGGAATGGCGGCTTTTTTCATTGTGCTGTCCCGGGGGGCGCGCCTGCGGTCCGCGCTCGAGATGGAAATCGACCACGCAAAGCCCCGTGCCGACCTCGTCCGTTGGTGGGCTGAGACTGCGCGGCGCCCGACCAGGCCGAAGTGCTCAGATGTCGCTGTCGCAGGCGAGGATGCGCTCCACCAGCGCCTGGGCCAGCGGCGACAGGCCATAGCCGACACGGCTGACGATGCCGTAGCGGGTGTGCAACTCCTCCAGGTCCGGCGGTAGGTCCTTCAGCTCCAGCGGCACGAGTGCGCCATCGCGCAGGTAGGGCCGCAGGTTGCTCTCGTTGGCGATACCGATGGCATCCGAGTGCTGCACCACGTTGAGCAGGGCGTAGCCATGCTCGCACTCCACGTTGGGGGCGAAGTCCTGGCGACCGCTGAAGTCCACCAGGACTTTGCGGATGTTCGGCGGGCGGATGGTAGTGGCCAGCGGGTAGTCGAAGATGTCACGCACTCGCACCGTGTCGCGTGCGGTAAGCGGATGCCCGGCGCGGCAGCAGAAGTGCCAGCGCTGGGGTTTGAGCTTGTGTACACGATAGTCGGGGTCGGCCTCGAACTGACGGGTGTCGGCAACGAAGAACTCGATATCTTCGGCCACCAGACGGCGGTTCAGCTCCTGCCAGTTATCGACCTGGAAATTCACCCTCGCTGCCGGGTAATCACCCACGAAGCAGGCCACTGCGCGTGGTACCAGGCGGCCGGCCGGTGCTGGTCCGCAGCCGAAGCGCACCAGGCCGGCCTTGGCGCCGTTGAACTGGCTGATCTCGTTGACCAGGTTGTGCGCCCCGTGCACCAGGCGACGAGCATGCTCCAGCACCACCAGCCCCTGGCGAGTGGGGATCAGGTCCTTGCTGGCACGGTCGATCAGGCGGCAGCCGACGTTGTGCTCCAGCGTCTGAATGCTGCGGCTGAAGGCCGACTGCGACAGGTTCACCGCCACGGCGGCGGCGACGAAACTGCGGTGCTCGACAAGGGCGATGAAGTGGCGGAGTTGGCGAAGGTCGATATGCATTTTCTACATGGAAAGATTCGGTGAAATGCAATTGCTGCTCTGGGTCCCGATCCTTATAAAGGCAATTACTTATTTCTAAAACAAAGAAATAAAACTATTTATATTCATTATAGATATATGCGATCTGCCCGCGATTCGGTTCCGCCAACGGAAGTGCTCGCCAAGGCCAATGTCCTTAGGAGTACTGCATGTCCCGACTTACCCAGAGCCCGACGCGAACGTCGGCGCACCACCTGAAACCCCTCGCCCTGGCCGTGTTGCTGGCCGGTGTCGGCCTGGCCCCGACCGTCCAGGCGCAAGAGGCGAGCAGCACCCAGGCAAAGGCCGAGCTGGACACCCAGCTCGGCACCGTCACCGTCAATGCCCGGCGTCGCGAAGAAACCGCGCAGAGCGTGCCCACGCCGATCAGCGTGCTCGGTGGCCAGACCCTGGAGCACCAGCGCGTCTATCGCGTGCAGGACTTGCAGCAACTGGTGCCCAGCACCAACGTCTCCTATGTGCATGCCCGCCAGTCGAGCATTTCCATCCGTGGTTTGGGCAACAACCCGGCGAGCGACGGCCTGGAAGGCAGCGTTGGCGTATACTTGGACAACGTCTATCTCGGCCGCCCCGGCATGGCGGTGTTCGACCTGCTCGACGTAGAGCAGCTGGAAGTACTGCGTGGCCCGCAGGGCACCCTGTTCGGCAAGAACACCACGGCCGGGGTGATCAACATCAGCACCCGCAAACCCACCTTCACCACCGAGCGCAGCCTGCAGGCCTCGGTGGGCGAGGACGGCTACTGGCAGACCCTGGGCAGTGTCTCTGGCGGCCTCACCGAAACCCTGGCTGGCCGCCTTACCGCCTACCACACCGAAGACGATGGCTATGTGAAGAACGTCTTCAATGGCGAGGACCTCAACGGCGGCAAGCGCCAGGGATTCCGCAGCCAGTTGCTGTTCGAACCAAGCGAAACCTTCAACCTGCGCTGGATAGGCGAGTACAACGAGGAGGATTCCAACAACGGCATTCTCAGCCTCTACAGCACCGGTCCCACCATCAATGGCGTCAACCGCTATGAGCGCCTAGCCGCACAGGCCGGTGCCACGCTGGTGTCCGGCAAGGACCGCAAGGTCAATTTCGACTCCGACCAGCAGGTGACGGTGTTCCAGGGCGGCACGTCGGTAGAGGCCAACTGGACCCTGCCCAACGACTTCACCCTGACCTCCATCACCGCCTATCGCTGGTGGGATTTCACCCCGCGCAACGATGATGGCCTCAACGTGTCGGCCTCGATCAACGCCGGCGTCTCGGTACGTGACAAACAGTACTCCCAGGAATTCCGCCTGGCCTCGCCCACCGGCGGCGCCTTCGACTACGTGCTCGGCGCCTACTACTTCAAGCAGGACCTGGATAACCACTCGTTCACCTTCTACGGCCCCCAGGCGGACATCTGGAACTCCACGCCCGCCGGCGCCCTGGCCAATGTCACCAGTGAAGGCGATGGCCACATCGATACCGACAGCTACGCGCTGTTCTCCCAAGGCACCTGGCATCTGACCGAGCGGCTGGATTTCACGGCCGGCATTCGCGGCACCTACGAAGAAAAGAGCGCCTGGGTCGATCGCGATGCGCCGGTCGGTGGGGCCGCGGTTGCCGGTGCCGCCGCGACTGCGCGCCAGGGCCGGGTCGGCGCCTTCGATTCCGGCGACCTCAACCAGTACAGCTTCAGCCCGTCGGGCCTGCTGTCCCTGAGTTACCGGTTCAATCCCGACGTGCTGGGCTACGCTTCGCTGTCCCACGGCGAGAAGTCCGGTGGCGTCAACCTCACCGTCGGCGCAGCGCCACGCCTGGGCACCGACTCCCTGCTGGTGGGCACCGAGCGCATCAACAATGCCGAGCTGGGGGTCAAGAGCACCCTGTTTGACCGCCGCCTGCTGCTCAACGCCAACCTCTTCTGGGCCGACGTGCATGGCTACCAGGCCAACGTCTACGACCAGGTCAACCGCGTGCAATTCCTCGCCAACGCCGGCTCGGTGCGCTCGCGTGGCCTGGAGTTCGAGGCCACCGCGCTGCCGATTCGTGGCCTGACCCTGAACGTCAACGGCTCCTGGAACGACGTCCGCTACACCGACTACAAGGACGCGCCGTGCCCGCCGGAAGTGAGCCTGGCCAACCCCGCCGCCACCTGCGACCTGACCGGGCACCAAGTGGTGGGGGCCTCCAAGTACATCGCCAACCTCAACGGCGAATACAAGTGGCATCTGGCGGACCGCGTCGAGCCCTACGTCACCGCGAGCTACGCCTTCCGCTCGAAGGCCGTGGGCACCATCGACGACTCGGACTTCGGCCAGATCCCCAGCTACGCGGTGGTCAACCTCTCCGGCGGCGTGCGTCTGGATCAGGGTGATGGCGTGCTCGATCTGTCCCTCTGGGTGAAGAACGCCGGCGACAAGACCTACTTCACCAGCCTGTGGAACTCCGCCAACGGTGGCTACGCCGGGGTACTTGGCACGCCGCGCACCGTCGGCGCCACTGCCCGCTATGACTTTTGAGCACAAGGAACCTGCAATGAAACTCAAGACCCTCGGCCTCGCGGCCACCCTGGTCGCAGGCCAAGCCGTCGGCGCCCCCAGCGTCTACCCCACCGGGGTGACCCTCTATGACCCGGCCAAGGCCTGGAACGGCTACGTGATCTTCAGCTCGCCGGACAAGCAGACGCGCCTGATCGACATGAACGGCAATGAGGTGCGGCACTGGAACAACGCCGGCTTTCCCGCCGCGCTGATCGACCCGAAGCACAACGACGGCAAGCGCGGCCACCTCTTCGTTCAGCTTGAAGAGGTGAAGGAACCAAGCAAGCTGGCATCCGCCGGCAATGGCCTGCGCAACAAGGTGGTGGGTGAGCTGGACTGGAGCGGCCAGGTGGTCTGGCAGTGGGGCGACCAGGCGCCGGGTGGGGCCGCCCACCAGCATCATGACCAGCGCCGACTGGGCAACGGCAACACCCTGGTGTTGGCCAACCAATTGCACCCGGTGAAGGGCTTTGCCGTACCCCAGGTGATCGATGACGTGATCTACGAGGTTACGCCTGCCGGCAAAGTCGCCTGGAGCTGGACCGCCTCCCAGCACCTCGATGAGTTCGGCTTCACCCCGGAGCAACTCAAACTGGTGCGCGCCAGCAAGAACCCCGACGTGCTGCACATCAACAACCTCAGTGTGGTTGGGCCGAACAGGTGGTTCGACCAGGGCGACAAGCGCTTCCACCCGGACAACCTGCTGATCGACTCCCGTGAAGGCAACTTCATCGCCATCATCGACAAGGCCAGCGGCAAGGTCGCCTGGAGCCTGGGGCCGAACCTGCCGAAGTTCAATGCCTACGCGCCGACCGCCGTGCCGCGCCCGGTGGATCAGTTCTCCGGTCAGCACGACGCGCACATCATTCCCGAGGGCCTGCCGGGTGCCGGCAATCTGCTGGTGTTCGACAACCAGGGCGAGGCCGGTTACCCGCGCGTGCCATTGAGCCTGCTGGGCGGCTCGCGGATTCTGGAGATCGACCCCGTGAAGGGTGAGATCGTCTGGCAGTACAGCGCCGCTGACAGCGGCCAACCCGGCTGGGCGTTCTTCAGTGCCTTCATCAGCAGTGCGCGACGCCTGCCCAATGGCAACACCCTGATCGACGAGGGCAAGTTCGGCCGGGTGTTCCAGGTTACCCCGGCGGGCGAAATCGTCTGGGAGTACGTCAGCCCCTACTTTGGCAAGGCTCCCGTGGGCAACGCTCGCAGCAACTGGATCTACCGCGCGCTGCCGGTGCCTTACGACTGGGTGCCCGAGGGCACGCCGCGTTCCGAGCAGGCTGTCACGCCGCCCGCCATCGATCAGTTCCGCGTTTCCACCAACCCCTGAATCCGACCCGGCACCTGCTGCTTTTCTGTGGGTGCGAATTCATTCGCAAAGCGCCCCGCAGGGGCGCCCTGGAGAACCTGAAGATGAACGCAAAAACCGAAGCCCCTGATCTCCCCGAGGGCGCCTGCATCACCGCCAAGGTCCCCGAGCGCGGCACCGCGCTGCTCGGCGACGTGGTGGTCAACCCTTACAAGCTGGCACCGCTGACCGCCATTATCCGCGACGGCGGCCAGGCCATCAGCGCCGCCCATGTGCGCGTGCTGGGTCGCGGCGAACGTGGCGTGGACATCGCCTACGAAGTTTCCGAGCGCTCGCTGTGGACCTATGGCGGCATCCCGGTCTTCGGCCTCTACCCGGATCATGTCAACCAGGTGGAAGTGACCTACAAGCTGGATGGCGAGCGCATCCGTGAGCGCTACCAGGTCTATGCCCCAGCTGTGCGCCTGCCGGTGGTGGCCAACCAGACCGCCGCGCTGCCGCTGGTGGAACCGATCAAGGTGGCGCCCGGATTCGAGCGTCGCCTGTACCTGTTCAATCACCTGCTGGGCGAGATCCCCGGAGGTCGTGCCTTCAAGTGGAACGCCCTTGGCGGTGCCGCGGAGTGGGACCAGGTGGGCAACAACTGGATCGCCGACAGCAACGGTGACGTGCGCTGGTACCTGGATATCGAGCAGGTCCACGATTCCAATCGCAAGGACGGACTGGGCGGTACCATGGGCTTCCAGCAGACCCGCGACGGCAAGCTGATCTGGGGCCAGGGCCAGACCTACTCCAAGTACGACCTGCTGGGGCGTCGCGTGTGGCAGCGTGCACTGCCGGACAAGTTCGCCGACTTCTCCCACGAAATCCGAGAGACCCCCAACGGTACCTACCTGCTGCGTGTCGGCACCAGCGACTACCGTCGCCCGGACGGCAAGCGCGTGCGCTCCATCCGTGACCACATCATCGAAGTCAACGAAGCCGGCGACGTGCTGGACTTCTGGGACCTCAACCAGATCCTCGACCCCTATCGCGGCGCGCTGCTGGAAACCTTGGGCAAGGCCGCTCTCCAGCTCCCCGAGGGCGTGCAGAAGCAGGAGAGCACTGCTGCCAACGAGTTGCTGGAAGGCGACCTGCCTTTTGGCGACACCCCTGGCGTCGGTACCGGCCGCAACTGGGCCCACGTCAACGCCATCGACTACGACGCCAGCGATGACAGCATCATCATCTCCGCCCGCCATCAGGGCGTGGTGAAGATCGGTCGCAACAAGACGGTGAAGTGGATTCTCGCCTCGCCCCAGGGCTGGCCGGAGGGGCTCAAGTCCAAGGTGCTGACCCCGGTGAATGCCAAGGGTGAAGTGCTCGCGGAGGAGGGCGGCCTCTACGCGGACGGCTTCGACTGGTCCTGGACCCAGCACACTGCCTGGCTCACCGACCATGGCACGTTGACCGTGTTCGACAACGGCTGGGGCCGCAACTTTGCGCCGACCAAGCTTGCCGGCAACTACAGCCGCGCGGTGGAGTACCGCATCGACGAGGCGAAGGGCACCGTCGAGCAGGTCTGGGAATACGGCAAGGAACGCGGGGACGAGTGGTACAGCCCGGTGACCTCGGTGGTGCAATACCGCCCGGACACCGATACCCAGTTCATCTACTCGGCCTCGGTGGGATTCCTGACCCCGGAGAAGCTCACCACCACCGTACTCAACGAGGTGAAGCGTGGCACCCGGGAGGTCCAGGTGGAACTCAAGGTGACCAGCCGGCAGCCGGGCAGCGTGGGCTACCGGGCGCTAGTGATTGATCTCGCCAAGGCGTTCTGACCTCTGGCACCGAAGCTGGACCTCGCGGTGGACGTCGCTCTTCACGTCCACCATCGGAGCCTCGCCCAGCCTCGCCGGTGGACCGGTGAGGCGCGGGCCACCCTTGAAGGCGCCTTCCAGGGCGGCAGCATGGGCGAAGTGGGCGGCGCCAAGATCGCCGGCGCGCTGGAGCTTGCGGCCGAAGACAACCGCCAGGGCATTACCACCTGCGCCGTGTTGCTGCTGGAAACCGGCGGTGTGCGCCTGCAGGAAGCCAACCTGGGCCTGGCCGCCATCGCCGAGATCCAGGCGGCCATTGTCGAGCTGCGCCAATACCAGCCGGTGATCGGCCTGGTCGGCTGCTTCGGCGGCATGTCCATCGCCGCCGGCCTGTGCAGCCGCCTGATCGTCACCCGCGAAGCGCGCCTGGGCCTCAACGGCCCGCAGGTGATCGAACAGGAGGCGGGAATCGAGGAGTACGACCCCCGCGACCGCCCTTTCATCTGGAGCCTCACCGGTGGCGAACAACGCAGCGCCAGCGGCCTGGTGGACGCCTATGTGGCTGACGATGTCGATGCCATCCGCGAGACCCTGCATCGCCACCTTGGGCTCGAAGCCGGCCTGTTGGAACACCCTCGCGCCGTCGCGGTGGGTGGCGAAACCCTGGGTCAGGGTGATGAAAGTGGAGTCGGCGAGGTTCGCCAGGTCCACTTCGTCCTGGTCGGCGAAAGGCGAGTCGGTGGGGACGGTGAGGAAGATGTCGTCGGAAAACAGCGGCAGTTGCTCGCAATCCGGGTCGTTCACGCTGTCATCCAGGGAGACCAGGATGGCGTCCAGTTCATGTTCTTCAGGCGGTAGAGCAGGTCGACGTTGGAGCCCAGGGTGAGGTCGATGTTCAGCTCGCTGCGTCGCAGCTTCAGGCCCATGACCAGCTGCGGCACGGTCTTCACCGTCAGCGAATAGAGCGCGCCGAGCTTGAAGCGTTCGGCCGAGAAGCCGGCCGCCTCGCCGGCCGGCGGAGACGACCTTTAGTGAATAAGCTAATAATGCATAAGCAAATAAGTTCTTATTCCTTAACAGATATATGGCAAGCACCTAGACTGCCCAGCATCGACATTCAGCAAGGAGGGCTCGCCATGCGCAGCCAGGCCATTCGCTACCTGATCCTGCCGGGATGGCAGGGCTCGCCAGATGAGCATTGGCAAAGCCACTGGCAACGCAGCCTGCCCAATGCCAGCCGGGTCGAGCAGGCTGACTGGAACAACCCGGACCGTGCGTCCTGGGTGGCGGCGCTGGAGCGCGCCATCGATGCCGAGCGTACCCCGGCGATCCTCATCGCCCACAGTCTGGGCTGCGTGACCGTGGCGCACTGGGCGGCGCAGTCCGATCCGGATGTTCTGCGTCGCGTGCGCGGCGCCCTGCTGGTCGCGCCGGCGGACGTGCAGCGCCCCGGTTGTCCGGATGCGCTCAAGGGCTTCGCGCCCATCCCGCGGGACCTGCTGCCCTTCCCCAGTCTGTTGGTGGGCTCGGACAGCGACCACGCGGCCAGCCCTGCGCGAGCCCTGGAAATGGCCCGTGACTGGGGCTCGGAGGCCGCGATCCTCACCGGCGCCGGGCACATCAATGTGAAATCCGGGCATCACCGTTGGGAACAAGGCTTCGCCCATCTCTATCGCTTGCAAGCGCGCGTCGAGCAATCGTCCAGAAAACGCGCCTGATCCAATCCAATTCAGCAATACGTCAGGGCCCGCTGCATCGCAGCCTGGGCCCGGCGGGAGATTTTGTCATGAGCAAGGAAAACCCCGGTCAACCGCTGCTGACCTTCGCCGATGCCGACCGCAGCCCCCTCAGCATCCGCGCCCGTGCGTTGGTGTTTGTCGACGAGCGCTCGCGACAGTTGCGCGAGGAGGTCGATCAGTTGGCGCCGAGCGCGCTGCCGGTGCTGATCCAGGGCGAAACCGGTACCGGCAAGGAATTGCTGGCCCGGCAGATCCACCGTTCCAGCGATCGCCCCGGCCTGTTCGTGGCGGTGAGTTGCAGCGCCATCAGCAAGGCCTACGCCGAGGCCGAACTGTTCGGCCATGCGGCTGGTGCCCACAGCGGCTCGGTCAGCAGCCGCGCCGGCTGGTTCGGCTCGGCCAATGGCGGGACGCTCTACCTGGATGAGATCGGTGACCTGCCATTGCCCCTGCAGGCCAAGCTGCTGGCGGCGCTGGAAAGCCGCGAAGTGATCCGCGTCGGCGCCCACCAGCCGACCCCGGTGGACGTGCGTCTGGTAGCCGCCACCAGCATCGACCTGGCCAAGGCAGTGCGAGTCGGCAAGTTCAATGCGCGGCTCTATCAGTACCTGGACGAGGGACGGGTGGAGCTGCCGCCATTGCGCGAACGACCGGACGATATCTTGCCGTTGGCCGAGTATTTTCTCGGCATTTACGCGCAGCGCCTGGACCTGCCATTGCCGCTGATCAGCCCGGCCGCCCAGGCGGCCCTGGAAGCCTATCCCTGGCCGGGCAACACCCGCGAACTGGAGAACAGCGTGCATTTCGCCCTGCTGGTCAGCGAAGGTGAGGAAATCCTGCCGCAGCACCTCAACCTGCCGCCCCTGCCGGGTTATGCCCAGCTTGCCGTGCAACTGCGACGGCTGGCGGCCAACGACGAAGAGCGCGACCACCTGCGCCAGCTATTTGCCGAAGTGCTGGCGGGGTAGCCACGCTACACCGGTGCATGATTCGGGGCTTCGGAGAACACCACCGGCGGATGTGAAAAGCGACATCCCCGCTGCCCACGGTTTGGACGCGGCGTAGGGTGGACCAGGCTTCATCGGTCCACCATGAGCGGTTACGGCGGGCGCTACTCGTGCAGGTAGTAGAGCTTGTTGATGATGCTCCAGCGACCGCCGATCTTCAGCAGCGAGAGGAAGTCGGTGAAGCGCAGGTCGGCGTAGTCGTCGACTACCTTCGCCGAGGCGGCGTCGCCGGTGATGTCCAGCGCCTGGATATTCCAGACGGGCGTTTCGCCTTCAGCCAGCACCGGGCCGGCGTCGAGAATGGCGCCCGCGAAGTCGTCTACCGAGAGCCATTCGAGCTCGCCCTGGAAGTGGCCGATGATGCGGCTCTGCGGGTGAAAGGCACGGCGCAGGCGGTGTTCGTCGGCGAACACCATGCCTTCGACATAGTCACGCACGACGCGTTGGATGGCGTCTTGGTCAGTCTCGTGGGCAGTCATTTCGCGCGCTCCGTTGATATCGGCAAATCAGCCAAGCCGAATGCTAGTTCGCCCGGCGCGGAGCGAGCGATCCATTGCGAATAAGCGCGTGGGGAGTGCTTCCGAATCGATCTCCGAATCGTCCGGCTGCGCGCTCGTCAGTGAATCTGTCCGCTTTCCTTGAGCCGATCTCGTACTGCGCGCAAGCGCGGCAGTGGAAGGCAGACGAGGATGGTCAGGGCCAGCACGCCGACGCCCATCAGCGGCAGGCTGGACAGGCCCATGCTGGTGCTCAGCCACAGGCCGCCGATGAAGGCGCCGCTGGCATTCCCCAGATTGAACGCGGCGTGGCTGAGGGTGGCGGCCAGGCTCGCCGATTCGCCGGCCTGTTCCACCAGTAGCAGTTGCAGCGGAGAGGAAATGGCAAAGCTGGCCACGCCCCAGAGGAACAGGCAGGCCAGGGCCAGCGCCGGAATCTGCGCGAAGACGAACAGTCCCAGCAGGCACAGCACGCTCACCCCGAAGGCCAGCGGCAGTGCATAGCGGAAGCCTTTGTCGGCCAGGCGTCCGCCCAGCAGGTTGCCCACCGTCAGGCCGATGCCGAATAGCAGCAGGGCGAAGTTGGCGTGCTCCTTGGTGAAGCCGGAGACGTCGCGCAGCAGTGGGCTGATGTAGGTGAACACGCCGAACAGCGCCACTGAAGACAGGCTGCAGACGAACAGCGCGTGCAGCACCGGACGCCGCAGGATGCCGTCCCAGGCGCCGGCCGCGTTGGCGTGCGGCTTGGGCGTGGCGGGAAGCCAGAGGGCCTGGGCGAGTAGGGTGAGGAAGCCCAGGGCCGCCACCACCATGAAGGTCACCCGCCAGCTGGTGGCTTGGCCCAGCCAGGCACCCGCAGGAACGCCGAGCACGTTGGCGATGGTCAGGCCGCTGAGCACCAGGGCCATGGCCGACGCGCGGCGATGCGGTGGGGCCAGTTCGGCGGCGAGCAGGGTGGCGCAGCCGAAGAAGCCGGCGTGGCTGAATGCGGTGAACATGCGCATCGCCAACAGCCACTCGTAGTTCGGCGCCAGGGCGCAGCCGAGGTTACCCAGCACGTAGGCACCCATCAGCCAGAGCAGCGCCTGGCGGCGCGGCAGGCGGCCGAGCAGCGGGCCCAGCAGAGGTGCGCCGATCACTACGCCCATGGCGTAGGCGCTGACCAGCAGGCCCGCGTCGGACAGGCTGACCTGCAGGTCGCTGGCCACTTCGGGCAAGAGGCCCATGATGATGAATTCGCTGCTGCCGACGACGAAGCCGCCCAGGGCGAGGGCCAGCAGCGGCAAGGAGAGGAGAGTGCTCGGGTTCATGCAGGTTCCGGTGGCGGGGCTGTCTTGCGAGGGGGCGCGGATTCTACGCGCATTTCCTTGCAGGGGGCTTACCGCTGGAGCAGGTGGGGCGGCTCCACCTGTAGGGGCGAATTCATTCGCCAAGGGCAGCGCAGCTGCCCCATTGAACATACAAATGGCAGACCTTCGGTCTGCTTGGCGAATGAATTCGCCCCTACAAGGGTTCTCCCCGCAGGACGATCAGCCGTTGATGAACTTGCTCAGGAACTGTTTGGTGCGTTCTTCCTTCGGTGCACTGAACAGGGTCTTGGCGTCGCCCTGTTCGACGATCACGCCCTTGTCGATGAAGATCGCCCGGTTGGCAACGTCGCGGGCGAAGCTCATTTCGTGGGTGACGATGACCATGGTGCGGTTCTCTTCGGCCAGGCCGCGAATGGTGGCGAGCACCTCACCCACCAGCTCCGGATCGAGCGCCGAGGTGGGCTCGTCGAAGAGAATCACGTCGGGCTCCATGGCCAGGGCACGGGCGATGGCCACGCGCTGCTGCTGGCCGCCGGAGAGTCGCTTGGGATAGGCGTCTTCCTTGCCCGCCAGGCCAACCTTAGCCAGCAGCCGGCGAGCTTTTTCGATGGCGCGCTCGCGGGGTTCCTTCTTCACTACCACCGGGCCTTCGATGACGTTCTCCAGCGCGGTGCGATGGGGGAAGAGGTTGAAGTTCTGGAACACGAAGCCGACGTGCTGGCGCAGCTTGCGGATCAGCCCTTGCTGGTGCTTCAGCGGCTTGCTGGCGTCGATCTCGATCTCGCCGACCTTGATCAGGCCGCCGCTGGGTACTTCCAGCAGGTTGAGGCAGCGCAGCAGGGTGGTCTTGCCCGAGCCGCTGGGGCCGATGATGGCGACCACTTCGCCCGGCTCGATGGTCAGGTCGATGCCCTTGAGCACCTCCTGGCCTTTGAAGGATTTGGTCAGGTTACGGACGGTGATCATCAGCTGTCCTGCTCATGCTGGTTGACCCGCGCCTCGAGGCGACCCTGGAAGTGCGACAGCACGGTGGCCAGCACCCAGTAGATCAGCGCGGCGGCCAGGTACATGGTGAAAATCTCGAAGGTGCGCGCGGTGATCAGCTGCGCCTGGCGGAACAGTTCCGGCACCTGGATGGTGGCGGCCAGGGCGGTGTCCTTGACCAGCGAGATGAAGCTGTTGCCCAGCGGCGGCAGGGCGGTGCGCGCAGCCTGCGGAAGGATGGCGCGGACCAGCGTCTGGGTGCGGCTCATGCCGATGCTGGCGGCGGCCTCCCATTGGCCCTTGTCGATCGAGGCGATGGCGGCGCGGAGGATTTCCGAGGTGTAGGCGGCCATGTTCAGCGAGAAGCCGATCAGCGCCGCGGGCAGCGGATCGAGCTGGATGCCCAGCTGCGGCAGGCCGTAATAGATCATGAACAGCTGCACCAGCAGCGGCGTGCCGCGGAAGAACGACACGTAGATCCGCGACAGCCACTGCAGGGCGGTGAAACCGTAGAGGCGCATCAGGGCGAGGACGAACCCCAGCAGCAGTCCGAAGAACATGCCGCCGAGGCTCAGTACCACCGTAAACACCGCGCCCTTCAACAGGAAGGGCGCGGAATCCAGCGCAAGTTGCAGGCTGGTTTCGATCATTGGGTCACGTCAGCCTTGAACCATTTCTCGGAGAGTTTTTTCAGGGTGCCGTCGGCCTTCAGCTTGGCCAGCGCCTTGTCGATGGCCGCCAGCAGTTCTGGGTTGCCTTTGCGCAGGGCGATGCCGGCTTCCTGGCGGGAGAAGGGTTCGCCGGTCACGGCCAGCTTGCCGCCGGTTTTCTCGACCATCTCGAAGGCGGCCAGGCGGTCGACCAGGATGGCGTCGATGCGGCCGACGTTCAGGTCCTGGAATTTGGTGGGGTCGTCATCGTAGGTGCGGATGTCGGCCTGCGGGACGTTGTCCTTCAGCCACTGCTCGTAGTTGGTGCCCAGGCCCACGCCGACTTTCTTGCCGGCCAGGTCGGCCGCGGTCTTGATCTCACCTTCGGTGCCCTTGCGCACCAGTGCCTGGATGCCGGAGACGGTATAGGGGGTGGAGAAGTCGTACTTCTTCTTGCGCTCGTCGGAGATGGTCACCTGGTTGATCACCACGTCCAGGCGCTTGGATTCCAGCGCCGCGAGGATGCCGTCCCACTTGGTCGGCTGGAACTCGGCCTTCACGCCCAGCTCCTTGGCCAGGGCCTCGGCCAGTTCCACTTCGAAGCCGGTCAGCTTGCCGCTCTCATCCTGGTAGTTGAAGGGCGGGTAAGTGCCTTCCAGGCCGACCTTGATGGCGCCCTTCTGCTGGATGTCCTGGAGCAGGTCGGCGGCGGAGCTCGTGCCGACCAGGCCGGCGCCGAGCGCCAGGGTCAGGCTGCCGAGGATGAACTGGCGACGCAGGGTTGCAAATGTCATATGAGCCTCACGGGGCAGGTGGCTAAAGGTGGCGCAACTCTAGGGATTTGGTTATATGCAATAAAATAATTAAAAATTATTTATTGCTGCAAAATAAGAATAAGCAGGTGTCACGGGGTACCCGCAGGATGATAGGCGAACAGCGCCGGTGAGCCACCGGTGTGCAGGAACAGGACCGGGCCATTGCCCGCGAAGGCACCCTTGGCGATGCCATCGAGAAGGCCGGCGAAGGCCTTGCCGGTGTACACCGGGTCCAGCAGCAATCCTTCATGGCTGGCCAGCTGGCGCACGGCGTCCAGGGTGCCAGCGTTCGGCTCGCCATAGCGCGGGAAGAAGTACTGGTCCCACAGCTCCACCTTGAGACCGGCTGGCACCGGTACGCCAAGCAGTTCGGCGGTACGTTGTAGCAAGCCTTCGACCTTTGGCCGCTGGGTGGCATCCGGACGCGAGACGGTCACGCCCACCACCCGGGTACCGGGCAGGGCGTGTTCCAGAGCGAGTGCCAGGCCGGCGTGGGTGCCGGCGCTGCCAGAGGCCAGGACCACGGCAAAGAACGTCTCGCCACTGGCTTTGATCTGCTCGGCCAACTCCAGGCCGGCACGCACATAGCCCAGCGCACCCAGCGCATTCGAGCCGCCGATGGGCACCAGATACGGCTTCTTGCCGGCGGCGCGCAGGCGCTCGCCAGCGGCGACGAGGAGTTCGTCGGCGTTGTCCAGGTTGGGCACCTGTTCCACCTCGGTGCCGAACAGGTCCAGCAGCAGACGGTTGCCGTTGCTGAGGTAGTTGCTGTCGGTGGTGCCGATGGGGTTTTCCAGCAGTGCTACACAACCCAGGCCGAGACGCGCGGCGAGGGCGGCGGTCTGGCGGACATGGTTGGACTGGATGGCGCCGGCGGTGACCAGGGTGTCGGCGCCCTGGGCCAGGGCATCGGCGGCGAGGAATTCCAGTTTGCGCACCTTGTTGCCGCCAAGGGCGAAGGGGGTGATGTCGTCACGCTTCACAAAGACGGCGCGGCCAAGCTTCACCGACAGCCGTTCCAGCTTCTCCAGCGGAGTGGGCGAGGGGACCAGTTCCAGGCGCGGAAAACGGGCGAGGGCGGCGTCGAGCATGGCGGCGGTCCGGTGGGCAGTGGCGAAGGCTGCCACTCTAGTGAGCCGGGGCCTTGCAGGCAATTCTCAGAGGCGACATGAACGTACCGTGCAGTCAGGGTGTGAGCGCTATCACGTCTCGAAGTTTTATGCGAAAAATGGAATATAAAAATAATAAAAAGGTATTTTGTGGTTATAAAAAATCACCGTAGTGTCGCTCCCAACCCGGCATACCCAGACCGGGGCACCCCGACACCCGCTCGCGGCTGAAGATCCAGCCGGAGCCGCAGAATCGAAAAGGACCCTCATGAAGAAAACCCTGCTGTTGACCGCCCTCGCCGCCGCGCTGTCCATTTCCTTCGCAAACGCTGGCGAGAAGCTCACCGTCGCCGCCACCCCGGTACCCCACGCGGAAATCCTCGAGCTGATCAAGCCCCAGCTGGCCAAGGAAGGCGTGGACCTCGAAGTGAAGGTCTTCACCGACTACGTGCAGCCCAACCTGCAGGTGGACCAGAAATACCTGGATGCCAACTACTTCCAGACCAAGCCCTACCTGGACAACTTCAACAGCGGCAAGGGCACCCACCTGGTGATCGTCCAGGGCGTGCACGTCGAGCCCTTCGGCGGATACTCCAGCAAGTACAAGTCGCTCAAGGAACTGCCTGATGGCGCCACCATCGCCATCCCCAACGAAGGCAGCAACAGTGGCCGCGCCCTGATCCTGCTGCAGAAGTCCGGCCTGCTGAAACTGAAAGACCCGAGCAATGCCCTGGCCACCCCCAAGGACATCGCCGAGAACCCCCACAACTTCAAGTTCAAGGAACTGGAAGCGGCCCTGCTGCCCCGCGTGCTGGACCAGGTCGACTTGGCCCTGATCAACACCAACTATGCACTCGAAGCCAAGCTGAACCCATCCAAGGACGCCCTGGTACTGGAAGACCGCACCTCGCCCTACGTGAACTACCTGGTGGCCCGTCCGGACAACAAGGACAGCGACGCCATCAAGAAACTCTCCGCGGCGCTGACCAGCCCGCAAGTGAAGGCCTTCATCGAGCAGAAGTATTCCGGCGCGGTAGTCCCGGCCTTCTGACCGCCAAACTAGCCACGGTGGCGCGCTGGCCAGCGCGCCCCTCCTCACGCCGACGAGTCTGTACTTTCGTCGGCGTTCTTTTTTTCGCGGCAGTCCCTTGGGGGCGAGGATGCTTGTAGGGGCGAATTCATTCGCCCCTACATAACCTTATTCAATAACGGTATTTCACATGCTGTTCTTATGTCACTTAATCTCTGGTCACAACTTGTTATAACAAGTCACGGATCACGAGAAGAACGAACATGGCCGAACTGCTTCCCCTCTCCCCGGTACCGCTCTACAGCCAGCTCAAGGAGCTGCTGCGCGGACGCATCCTCGACGGCACCTACCCGCCCCACAGCCGCATGCCCTCGGAAAGCGAGCTGGGCAAGGCCTTCGATGTCAGCCGCATCACCGTGCGCCAGGCGCTGGGCGACCTGCAGAAGGAAGGCCTGATCTTCAAAATCCACGGCAAGGGCACCTTCGTGGCCAAGCCCAAGGCCTTCC
The DNA here is from genome assembly GCF_038440135.1 of Pseudomonas sp. OTU5201. Classification (NCBI taxonomy): domain Bacteria; kingdom Pseudomonadati; phylum Pseudomonadota; class Gammaproteobacteria; order Pseudomonadales; family Pseudomonadaceae; genus Pseudomonas; species Pseudomonas sp. OTU5201. The sequence goes on from NZ_JASATC010000035.1 coordinate 61,869, forward strand.
AGAACGTCAGCACCCTGCAGGGCCTGGCCGAGTCCATGACGCAGATGGGCTACGAAGTGCTCAACCGCTTGCGCAGCTTCCGCCATGTGCCGGCCAGTCCGTTGGTGGCGGCCCGCCTGAACGTGGAAGAGGGCAGCCTGGTGACCGAAATCCGCCGTGTGCGATTGATCAACCGCGAGCCGATATCCCTGGAACTGACCTGGCTGCCCAAGGCGGTGGGGGAGAAGCTGGAGAAGGCCGACCTCGCCACCCGCGACATTTTCCTGATCCTCGAAAACGATTGCGGCATTCCCTTGGGTCACGCCGATCTGGCCATCGACGCGGTGCTGGCCGACGGCGACCTGACCCAGGCGCTGGAGGTGGAGGAGGGTTCGCCGATCATGCGTATCGAGCGCCTGACCCACGCTGCCGACGGCACCCCGCTGGATTTCGAACACCTCTACTACCGCGGCGATGCCTTCCAGTACCGCCTGCGCATCGACCGTCAGAAGGGACCCCAGGCATGAGTACCCGAGAGCAGGACTACGACATCGTCGTCATCGGCGGCGGCACCGCTGGCCCCATGGCCGCGATCAAGGCCAAGGAGCATAACCGCGAGCTGCGTGTGCTCCTGCTGGACAAGGCCAACGTCAAGCGCAGTGGTGCCATCAGCATGGGCATGGACGGTCTGAACAACGCCATCATCCCCGGCCACGCGACGCCCGAGCAGTACACCAAGGAAATCACTATCGCCAACGATGGCATCGTCAATCAGGCCGCCGTCTACGCCTACGCCACCCACAGTTTCGAAACCCTCTCGCAGCTCGACCGCTGGGGCGTGAAGTTCGAGAAGGACGAGACCGGCGACTACGCGGTGAAGAAGGTCCACCACATGGGCGCCTACGTGCTGCCGATGCCCGAGGGGCACGACATCAAGAAGGTGCTTTACCGCCAGCTCAAGCGTGCGCGTGTGGAAATCAGCAACCGCGTCGTCTGCACCCGCCTGCTGCTGGATGGCAAAGGCGCGGCCTGCGGGGTGATGGGCTTCGACTGCCGCAGCGGCGAATTCCGGGTGATCCGCGCCAAGGCGGTGATCCTTGCCTGCGGTGCTGCCGGCCGCCTCGGTCTGCCGTCTTCCGGTTACCTGATGGGCACCTATGAGAACCCCACCAATGCGGGCGACGGCTACGCCATGGCCTATCACGCCGGGGCGGAGCTGGCGAACCTGGAGTGCTTCCAGATCAACCCGCTGATCAAGGACTACAACGGCCCTGCCTGCGCATACGTTACCGGCCCGCTGGGTGGCTACACCGCCAACAGCAAGGGCGAACGCTTCATCGAGTGCGACTACTGGAGCGGCCAGATGATGTGGGAGTTCCACCAGGAACTCGAAGGCGGCAACGGCCCGGTGTTTCTCAAACTCGATCACCTGGCCGAAGAAACCATCCAGACCATCGAAGAGATCCTGCACAGCAACGAGCGCCCCAGTCGCGGGCAGTTCCACGCGAACCGCGGCACCGACTACCGCCAGCAGATGGTCGAGATGCATATCTCCGAGATCGGCTTCTGCTCCGGCCATTCGGCCTCGGGCGTGTGGGTCAACGAGAAGGCTGAAACCTCGGTGAAAGGGCTGTACGCAGCCGGCGACATGGCCGCCGTGCCGCACAACTACATGCTCGGCGCCTTCACCTACGGTTGGTTCGCCGGCGTGAACGCGGCGGACTACGTGGCCGGGCGCGACTTCGCCGAAGTCGACCCGGAACAGGTGGAGCGCGAGCAGGCGCGGGTCTTCGCGCCGCTGCAGCGTGAACATGGCCTGCCGCCGGCCCAGGTGGAGTACAAGCTGCGGCGGATGGTCAACGATTACCTGCAGCCGCCCAAGGTGACCAAGAAAATGGAGATCGGCCTCACGCGCTTCGCCGAGATCGAGCGGGACCTGGCGCAGATGAAAGCCAGCAACCCTCACGAGCTGATGCGCGCCATGGAAGTGGCGGTGATCCGCGACTGCGCCGAGATGGCTGCCCGCGCTTCGCTGTTCCGCGCCGAGAGTCGCTGGGGCCTGTACCACCACCGCGTCGACCACCCCGAACGTAATGACGCCGAGTGGTTCTGCCATTGCCACCTGAAGAAGGGCGAGGACGGCCACATGACCAGCTTCAAGAAAGCGGTGGAACCCTACCTGATCCCGCTGGATGCCGAAGAGCAGCAGGCCTATGACCGCCTGCGCGTGAAGAGCGACGTAGCCGCATAGGTTCGAGTGGCTTTGTAGGGTGGGCTTCAGCCCACCAAGGAAGTCCAGCATCAAGCCAATGGTGGGCTGAAGCCCACCCTACCTGAACGTGCGAGCCCCATAACGAGAGCCCCAGGCTCCAAGGAATCGTGAAATGGCCCATCAGCCCCAGGACATCTTCTTCCGCAGTAGCGCGCCGGTGACCATCGACGAAGACAAGTGCATCGCCGAGAAGGGCTGCACCGTCTGCGTCGAGGTCTGCCCCATGGACCTCCTGGCCATCAACCCGGCTACCCAGAAGGCCTACATGGCCTTCGACGAGTGCTGGTACTGCATGCCCTGCGAAAAGGACTGCCCGACCGGCGCGGTGAAGGTGGAAATCCCCTACCTGCTGCGCTGACGGAGCATCGATCTGTAGGAGCCAGCTTGCTGGCGAACAGCGAATCTGCAGGCAAGCGCATCGCCAGCAAGCGGGCTCCTACGCCGAGCAAGAACGCAAGAACGCAAGACTGCCATCCGGCCACTCCCGGACGCCTAACCTGAAAGCCCCTCGTTTCCCACCACCCAGCCCTGTGGCGGAGACGATTCCAACACTCATGATTCGAGGGGAAAAACCCATGCGTCTTCGTGCAACCGTCGCCGGCCTCGCGCTGGCCGTCGCCACCGCGTCCGCCTCCGCCGAGACCATCCGCATCGCCATCGGCACCCAGGACACCACCATCAACTGCGCCACCGGCGGCCTGCTCATCCGCGAGCTGGGCCTCTTGGAGAAGTACCTGCCCCATGACGGCAAGTACCAGGACGCCGACTACCAGATCGAGTGGAAGAACTTCACCAGCGGCGCGCCGCTGACCAACGAGATGGTCGCCGGCAAGCTGGACTTCGGCGCCATGGCCGACTTCCCCGGCTCCTTCAACGGCGTCGCCCACCTGGATGCCGGCAAACAGAGCCTGTTCATCAGCGTGCTGTCGGGCAGCACCCGAGGCAGCGGCAATGGCATCGTCGTGCCGGCTTCTTCGCCTGTGCAGTCGCTGGCCGAGCTCAAGGGCAAGACCATTTCCGTGCCCTTCGCCTCCACCGCCCACGGCATGCTGCTGCGCGCCGTCGCCGCCCAGGGCTGGGACCCGGAGAAGGACGTGCGCATCATCGCCCAGCCGCCGGAGATCGCCGGCTCCGCGCTGCGCAGCAACCGCATCGAGGCCCACGCTGACTTCGTGCCCTTTGCCGAGTTGTTCCCCAACCGTGGCTTCGCGCGGAAGATCTACGACGGTTCCCAGGCCAACGCGCCGACCTTCCACGGCGCGCTGGTGGATGCGGCCTATGCGAAAAAGTACCCGGAGGTCGTCACCGCCTACCTGCGCGCCAGCCTGGAGGCCGACCGCCTGATCGCCGAGTCGCCCGAGAAGTACAGCGAGCTGATCGAGAAGGTCACCGGCATCGAGGCCGAGGTGAACTACCTGTTCCACGGCCCCCTTGGCCTGCAGACCCGCGACCTCACCTGGAAGCCCGAGTACCGCAAGGCGGTGGCCACCTCCATCGATACCCTCAAGCTCCTGAAGAAAACCGACCGTGGCCTGGATACCGCCCAGTTCATCGACGACCAGTACATCCGCGCGGCGTTCGAGGCGGCGGGCCAGGACTACGACAAGGCCCTGAAGAACTATGAGCCGCTGCCGCTCAAGGCCAACGACGCGGTCACCGGCAAGCCCATCACCGACTTCAAGCGCTTGGCGCAGATCTGGGTGCGCGGCGAAGACAAGGTGCGCCATTACGCGTCGCCGGAAGCTGCACTGACCGCACTCGCGCAGCTGGAGCAGGAGGGCAAGGACATCCGCGCCATCTATGCCCAGGCCGCCGACAGCGGAATCAAGCTGCTGGCTAACCAGGCTTGGTTCGTACGCAACGACAAGGGTGAACTCGCCGCCTTCCTGCTCAAGTCCCAGGCCGAGCAGTACGCCCAGCAGCACGGCGGCAAGGCCCTGGACTTCGTCAGCGCCAACCAGAAGCTGGTGGCCCAGCGCTAACAGCCCTTGCCTCTCCCCCGCCCCCGCACCCCGCGGGGGGGGGGGGGGGG
>NZ_JASATC010000036.1:0-62424 GCF_038440135.1 Pseudomonas sp. OTU5201
CCCCCCCCGCCGGGGCCCCCCCCCCCCCCCCCCCCCCCCCCCCCCCCCCCCCCCCCCCCCCCCCCCCCCCCCCCCCCCGGGGTGGGTCAGAAGTCGCTGGTCACCGAGACACCCACGGTGCGCGGGTCGCCGAACATCACCGCGGCGGTCTGGAAGCCGCCCGGCAAGGTGTGGTTGCGGTACTCCTTGTCGGTGAGGTTGTTGACGTAGGCGGTGACGCGGGTGGTCTCGCCCGGCAGCTCGTAGGTCACCCGGGCGTTGCCCAGGGTGTAGCCGGCGGCGCGCATGTTGGCGCTCTGGTCATTGGAGAAGAAGTACTGGCGACTGCGGGTGTTCCAGTCGGTGCCGAGGATGATCGCGCCGCCGGCATTCAGCGGGATGCGATAGTCGGCGCCGAGCACGGCCGACACGTTGGGGGCACGCACGAACTTGTTGCCGGAGAAGTCGTCGTTGCCCGAGGTGTAGTCGGTGAACTCGGTGTGCAGCAGGCCGAGGGCGAAGTTGATGTGCAGGTTCTCGACCGGAATGGCTTCCAGCTCGAACTCAGCGCCGTAGGCCTCGCCCTGGGCGCCGTTGGCCAGGCGCGAGACGGTCTGGTTGTTCACCGCGGTCACGATGTTGAGCTGGATGTCCTCGTAGTCGTAGTAGAACAGCGCCGCGTTGGCGTTGAGGCGGCCATCCAGCCACTCGGACTTCAGGCCCAGTTCGTAGGAGGTCAGGTATTCCGGATCGACCGTGGCGACGGTGGCCTGGCTGGTGACCCCGGCGTTATAGCCGCCGGAGCGGAAGCCATAGGCGTAGCGGAAGTACACCCTGGCATTGTCGGACAGGCGATATTCCGGGGTCAGGTCGTAGGTCCAGTCGCTCCAGGTATTGCTCTCGTCCTGCACGGCGTTGACCACCAGCGGCGTGCTGACGCTACCAACGTGCCACCAGTCTTCGTTGTTGAAACCGGCCTGGCCCTGGTTCCGCAGGCGCTGCAGGTCGATGTCCTTGGTCTCGCGGGTCCAGCGCAGGCCCGCGGTGAGGTTGAAGTCCTCGGTGAAGTTGTAGGTGGTGCTGCCGAACAGGGCGTAGCTCTCGGTGCCCTGGTTGAAGGTGACGTTGTTGTAGAAACGCGGGATATAGAGATTGCTCAGCGCGGCGTTGGCGTTCTCCGAGTCCAGATCCTCGTCGAAGTAGTGGAAGCCCAGGACCCAGTTCAGGCGGTCTTCGCGCGGCGAGGCGAGACGGAACTCCTGCGACCACTGCTTGCTGTCGGCGTAGCTGTAGCCACGCTGCAGCTCCAGCGGCGTGTTGTCGCTGTCGCTCAGGCCTTCGCGCTCGAAATGCTCGAAGGCGGTGATGGAGGTGAGCTCCAGACTGCCCAGCTGCCAGACCAGATTGAGGTTGGCGCCGGCCTGGTCGATGTTCACCTTGTAGTTGGCGTTGTAGTTGACCTCGCCCTTCTTCGGGTCGATCGAGTAGCCGAACTGGTTGGTGCCGTTGGCGCGGGTGCCGTAGCTGACGGTGCTGTAGCCGCCAGTGTCGTGGTAGCTGCGCGCGTGCAGGTTCAGATTGGCCTCCAGATCGTCATTGATGCGGGCGAGGAACTGCAGGCGGGCGGCATCGTCTTCCAGGGCGCCTTGATCGTCGTTGTCGGCGAGGTTCTCGTTGTAGCCGTCGCGGCCCTGATGGCGCAGCGACAGGCGGGCGGCCAGGCGGTCATCGACCAGAGCATCGCTGACAGCGCCTTCCACCACGCGATCGGCGTAATCGCCGACGCCGACCTTGAAGTAGCCGGACGGATCGAAGGTGGGTTTGCGCGAGATGAAGTTGATCGCGCCGGCCGTGGTGTTCTTGCCCCACAGCGTGCCTTGCGGGCCGCGCAGTACCTCCACCCGCTCCTGGTCGAACAGCGGGAAGCCGCTGGCGCTGATGTTGGCGATGTACACGTCGTCGACGTAGATGCCCACCGGGCTGACGGTATTGGCCCCCTGATCGCCGGTACCCAGGCCGCGAATCCACCAGCGCGGACGGCCGTGGCCTTCGGTGGTGCCCGCCGAGGCGTTGGGAATGAAACGGGTGACTTCGTTGGCCGACTGCAACGAGGTGTCACGCACCTTGTCGCCATTGAGCACGGAGATGGAAGAGGGCACCTCCTGCACGGTCTCCTCGCGCTTCTGCGCGGTGACGGTGACCTTGGCCAGCGTTGGGGCGCTGTCGGCCTGCTGCTCGGCAGGCGTTTGTGGCTGCTGCGTGGTCTCGGCAGCATGTGCCGCGACCAGGTGAAGGCTGGCCAGGCCCCCCAAGGCCCAGGCGATGGCAGTGGAAAGAGTGGTGCGCTTGAACATGTTGCCCCCAGTGACTGGCTTGTTTCCGGCATCGCGATGGCGATGCCGGGCGATCAGGTGTTGGCGGTGCCCATGCTCTTTTGCGGTGGTGGCTAGGCATCCGGCGGCTTGTGCAGGCCGCATTGCCCCTATCGCAACAACCGTACCGAGATATGTTTATTTCTCGTAATTTATTGATTAATAAGAATTTATTTTGGTTTTAGATGGCGAGTCAGCGGTTTTTTCCTACTGCCTGGCCAGCAACCATTGCTGCTCGGTTGCTGCCCCAGCAGCAATTGTCCTTATATTCTTTAAAAGAATAATCAAATGAATATTTATGATTATTTGTGCATAAATGAATTCCTGCACTATCGGCGCTCTGGCCATTAACGGATTCGCCGCCATGTCGCTGCTCACTCACCCTCAGGCTCGTGAACTGACCAAGTCGGTTCGCGCCACCGTGCTAGTGTTCAAGGACCCTCGTTCGCAGGAGTTGCTCAACCGTATCGAGCGTCTGGCACCTAGCGAGGCCAATGCACTGATCATCGGTGAGACGGGCACCGGTAAGGAGCTGGTAGCCCGCCACATTCATCACCTGAGCCGGCGCGGCAAGGCGCCGTTCGTGGCGGTGAATTGCGGGGCCTTCCCGGAGACGCTGGTGGAAAGCGAGCTGTTCGGCCACGAGAAGGGCGCGTTCACCGGCGCCGCCACCAGCAAGGCCGGTTGGTTCGAGGCCGCCAACGGCGGCACCCTGTTTCTCGACGAGATCGGCGATCTGCCGTTGAACATGCAAGTCAAGCTCCTGCGTGTCCTGCAGGAGCGCGAGGTGGTGCGGCTGGGCTCGCGTACCCCGATCCCGATCAACGTGCGTCTGGTCGCTGCGACCAACGTCAACCTGGCCGATGCGGTAGTGGCCGGGCATTTTCGCGAGGACCTGTTCTACCGCCTGCACGTGGCGACCATCCGTCTGCCGCCGCTGCGCGAGCGGCCGGGCGATATCCTGCCGCTGGCCGAGTTCTTCGTGAACGAGCATTGCCAGCGTCTCGGCTACCAGCGCGCCTCGCTGAGTCCAGAGGCCGAGCGCAAACTGCTGCTGCACAGCTGGCCGGGCAATATCCGCGAGCTGGAGAACGCGATTCATCACGCATTGCTGGTATGCCGGAATCAACAGGTGCAGCCGAACGATCTGCAACTGGTCGAACTGCGCCCCTCGATCGAGCGCCATGAACTGCCAGCTGCTTCTGGTGCGGTGGCCGAGGCGAGTCTGGAAGCGGCGCTGTACGCGCTATACGAGAAAAACCTGCCGGACCTTTACGAGCACATCGAAGAGGCGATCTTCCGCAGTGCCTATCACTTCTGCCAGGGCAACCAACTGCAGACCGGCCGTTTACTTGGAATCAGCCGCAACATAGTGCGGGCGCGATTGGAAAAGATCGGCGAGCTGAGCAGACCTATACGCGAGGTCGCGTGCCTTTAGAGCATTCGAGATTTTCAGTTTTACAAATCAATAATCCGATCCACGTCAGCCGGTCAGTTCTTGCTGGGTCCGGCATGCCCCGAAACGCCATCCAGAGCTGGCCCGTGATCCAGGAGCACACCGCCAAATGGGCAACGTCCTAAAAGCTGACAATCTGAAGGAAGTGCTGTGGCGCAATCCCGGCGACGTCCTCGATCTCGGCGTGCAGTTGCGCCAGGCCCTCGACCTGCAGCGTCATGTGCCGCGTCGCGAGCGTCCCGTGCTGAGTCGCCGCGAGGCCGTGCTGCTGGGCCTGTTCGCCCTGACCCTGCACGGCGCCGTGCTGTACTGGCTGAGCCAGCGCAGCGAGCCGGTGCTGCCGGAGGTGCCGGTGGTAATCCCGCCGATGACCATCGAATTCGCTGCACCGCCGCCTCCGCCGGAGCCGGTGATCGAGCCACCGCCACCGCCGGTGGTGGAGGAACTGGCGGTCAAGCCGCCGCCCAAGCCCGAACCGCAGAAGCCCAAGCCGCAGCCACCGAAGCCGAAACCCAAGCCGGTGCCGAAACCGGTCGAGCCGCCACCGCAGCCGCCCAAGGCCGAGACCCCGCCGGCGCCGCAACCGCCGACTCCGGCACCGGCCCCGGTGGAAACGCCGCCTTCCGCCAACGCCGCGTACCTGAAGAACCCGGCGCCGGAATACCCGAGCCTGGCCCAGCGCCGCGGCTGGGAAGGCACGGTGCTGCTGCGGGTACACGTACAGGCCAACGGCAAGCCGAGCGAGATCCAGGTGCAGAAGAGCAGCGGCCGTGAGGCCCTCGACGAGGCCGCCATCCGCGCGGTCAAGCGCTGGAGCTTCGTGCCGGCCAAGCGCGGCGACCAAACCATCGCCGGCTGGGTGACGGTGCCACTGGACTTCCGTTTGAACTGAGCCGTTTGAACTAACCGACCGATGCGGCGCCAAGCGGCGCCGCCGAACAAGACTGCAATACGCCCTGCGAGGAAAGCGACATGAACCTGCTTACCGACTCTCCCTTCCAATCGGTCGAACACAGCGTCATCTGGCTGCTGATCGGCTTCTCCGTCATCACCTGGGGGCTGGCCCTGATCAAGGGCATCCAGTTCGCCCGCCAGCGCTACCAGGATCGCCGCTTCCATAAGCAGTTCTGGAGCGCCACCAGCCTGGACTCCGCTGCCGAGCAGGGTCAGCAACAGAATGGTGCGGTGGCGCGCCTGGCCCAGGCCGGCTTCGCCGCCATCCAGGTGCAGGACGGTCAGGCTCACGATCTGGCCCAGTCGATCAACCATCAGGATCGCCTGGAGCGCTCGCTGCGCCAGCAGATCCAGCGTGAGCGCCGCTCGCTGGAGTCCGGCCTGGCGGTTCTCGCTTCGATAGGTTCGACCTCGCCCTTTATCGGCCTGTTCGGCACCGTATGGGGCATCATGGAAGCGCTCAAGGGCATCAGCGCGGCGGGCAACGCCAGCCTGGAAACCGTGGCTGGACCCATCGGTGCGGCGTTGGTCGCCACCGGTGTCGGCATCGCCGTCGCCGTGCCGGCGGTGCTGGTCTACAACTACTTCCTCCGTCGCCTCAAGCTGACCGCCGCCGACCTCGACGACTTCGCCCACGACTTCTACAGCCTGGCGCAGAAGAGTGCGTTCAAGGTCATCGCCCACCCTGGCGCGCGCAAGCCGCAGCAGCCGCAGAACGTGAAGGAGGCCGTCTGACATGGCCTTCTCCACGCAGGACAGCGACGAAGTCCTTTCCGAGATCAACGTCACCCCGCTGGTGGACGTGATGCTGGTGCTGCTGGTGGTGTTCATCGTCACCGCGCCGCTGCTGACCAACTCCATCCCGATCAACCTGCCGAAGACCGAGGCCGTGGCTCCGGCGGACCAGAAAGACCCGCTGGTGGTGAGCATCGACGGCGACGGCAAGCTGTTCATCAACAAGGACGAGATCCAGCCGGAGCTGCTGGAGAGCAGCCTGGCCGATGCCAAGAGCAAGGACGCCGAGATCAAGGTGCAGCTGCAGGCCGATGACCAGGTCGACTACGGCGTGGTGGCCAAGGCCATGGCCAGCATCGAGCGCGCCGGCATCACCAAGCTGGCCGTGATCACCGCCCGTTAGAACGATTTCATGGGGCCGCTCTTACCAGGCAGGGGAGCGGTCACTTTTTTATTCGCCATCAAGGAGTCGTCCATGCCCACGCTGTACATCTCGTCAGGGGCCTGTTCTCTGGCCGGGATTTCACCAGCTGGCGCTGTCGCAGGTCAGGCGAACCTGCGGGTACCCCAAAAGCAGGTCTGGACGAGCGGGTGCTAATGGCCGGTTAGCGACGGCCTGACACCGACCGTCGCTATACATGGTCAAACCTCGGTCTGCTCCGCCATTTCCAAGGCGTCATCGACCTCAATCCCAAGATATCGAACGGTGCTCTCCAGCTTCGTATGGCCGAGCAGCAGTTGAACCGCCCTCAGGTTCTTCGTTCTGCGATAGATCAGTGATGCCTTCGTGCGTCTCATTGTGTGAGTGCCATACATGGCCGGATCAAGGCCAATGGCTTTCACCCAGCCTTTGACGATACGAGCGTATTGACGAGTGGATAGATGGTCTGAGGTATGTAGGCGGCTCGGAAAAAGGCAGTCCTCGCTACGGAGCTGTGCTTGATGTATCCAGGCCGCGAGAGCAGACCGTGTTTGCTCAGTGATCTCGAACTGCACTGGCCGCTGCGTTTTCTGCTGCATCACCATGGCTCGTGATGACACGTGCTCGCCATGGGCAACGTCTCGCACACGCAGCTTGGTTAAGTCGCAGGCTCGAAGCTTGCTGTCGATGGCCAAATCGAAGAGGGCTAGATCACGGGTTCTTTCTGAAATCTGAAGCCTTACTCGGATCGCCCAGATATCTCTCAGTCGGAGCAGGGTTTTCTGCCCGACCAATTTCCCTTTGTTCCAGGGCTGACGGCTGCAGGTAGCGATGATGTTCATGGCAAGTCCTCCACGTGTGGGAGGACAAGGATGGCTAGCCAGAGCAATGGTCGCTAACTGGCCAGAAGCAGCCAATTGCAGAGGCTCAAAAACGATAAAGCCACCTTCGGCGGCTTGCTACAGATCACGTGCCCAAGTCTGCTCAATCTGGCTCATGCCAAATCTATGGCTGCTGACCTCCTCAACCAGCTCGAAACCGGCCTTCTGGTACAGCTTGCGGGCATCGAGCAGCGCGTCGTTGGTCCAGAGCACCATCCGTGTGTATCCGGCCAGTCGCGCAAAGCGCATGGCCTCTTCAACCAGGCGCCGGCCAATGCCCATGCCTCGCGCACTGGCATCGACGTAAAGCATGCGCAACTTGGCTGTCGTTTCGTCATGCCTGACCACGAAAATCGATCCCACCACCTTGCCGTCTTTCTCGGCAATCCAGCAGCGGTCTGAGGTGGGATTGAAATTGCGGATGTATGTGGCAACGATCTCGGCGACCAGGGCTTCAAATTCGCTGTTCCAGCCATATTCGCGGGCATACAGCACAGCCTGCTGATGCACTACCCAACCCAGGTCACCAGGCTGCGGATCCCTCAGCAGATAGCTTGTTTCCCGCTCGCCAAGCAGCGACTGAATCAGGCGCATGGCTTCGATCAACTGGTGCTGCTGAGGGGCCGTCAGGTGCTCGAGCATGCCGAGCACAGTGTTTAGCGAAGCCTCATTGAGGGGCGCAAAAACGGCTTTACCCTGGTTCGTGAGTGTCAGCTGGAACGCTCGGGCATCGAGGGCAGAACGGCTTTTCTCGACCAGTCCTTTTGCTTCAAACCCGCTGATCACGCGGCTCAGGTAGCCGGCATTGAGGTCAAGCGCGCGACAGAGATCGGTGCTGGTCAAACTTTCCTGATTGGCCAGCTCGTAGAGAATGCGCGCCTCTGTAAGGGAGAACTCACTGTCGAGAAGGTGCTCCTGCAAAGCCCCCACCTGCCGTGTATAGAAACGATTGAAAGCACGCACAAAACTGGCGCGTTCAATTGCGCTAAGTGTCGACATTGCAGAAACCATATAGTTGCTCAGGGCAAATAATTGATTGCCTTAGGCAATCATGTCAATACCTCTAACCGCAGGGCCGCGGTCTCGTTAACCATTTGGGATTTCCAGAGCGGCCACTGCGCGAACGGCAACGCCTGTTCATCCGTCATACGCGTTTCCTCATCAACGACGTGTAGCACCCTCGTTGCGCGAATGCCCCCTTTACCTACTCGCACTGCGGCGACGTACACCCGATGCAGCATTGGCCGCGGGTACAGAGAAGGCGGGCAAGATCCGCCTTTGGCCGCTTTGCGCCGGTCGCATCAGGCAGAAGTCGGCCAAAAGCGGTTATCCCGCGTCAACGAAAGCAGGGGCGCTTCAGTCACGCGCGCTTGCACATGCTCGATGTGCTCATTCACCAAGCTATTCACTCCCTCACAGTTTTCCTCTGGCCGATCCATCAGCGCCAGCAAACTTCTGATTTCGTCCAGGGCCATGTCCAGCGTACGGCAGTTACGAATGAACGTAAGCCGCTCAAGGTGCTCACTGCTGTACAGCCGGTAGTTACCCTCGCTGCGAGCCGGAGCCGGCAACAGCCCCTCGCGCTCGTAATAGCGAACTGTTTCAACCTGGCAATCGGCAAGCTTTTGTCTTCGGACTCAGGGGCTTGCGCTGGTGGTGGCTGCCTGCATTGTTGGCGGTGCTGGCCAACAGCCGTAATCGCTGGGTGGTGGAATGGGGCGTTGTACCGGAGACCTTGGCCCAGTTCGCCATGGCAGTTGCTGCCGCGCTACTGGGTCTAGCACTGCTGCGCCAACCCATTGCCTGGCATATCTGGCCAGTTGGCCGCTGGGGCTATTGGTTCTATCCGGGACACTTGGCGGCTCTGTATCTGCTTAGATTCTGAATGCTTTGGGTAACAGGGGCATCAATCCGTATTTGTCGGAAACGGACGATGGCAGCAGACAGGCATGTGATGCGCTCGCTTCCCCGCCGCTTGCACCACTGCATATGGATCAACAATCGGAGCGAAGCAGGGTGTTCTATTCAGCTGCGGTGCTGCGCAGGATTCCTCGCGGCGTATGGGTGCTCGGCGGCGTGAGCATGTTGATGGACATCTCGTCGGAGATGGTCCACAGCCTGCTTCCCCTCTTCCTGGCGAGCGGGCTCGGCTTGAGCGTTATCCTCATCGGCCTGCTGGAGGGTATCGCCGAGGCCACCGCGCTGATCACCAAGATATTCTCCGGCGCTCTGAGCGACTATGTCGGCAAGCGCAAGGGCCTTGCCGTTCTGGGTTATGGCCTGGGCGCCCTGAGCAAGCCGCTGTTCGCCATGGCCACGACACCTGGGCTGGTTTTCGGCGCGCGCTTCATCGATCGCATCGGCAAGGGTATACGCGGCGCCCCACGGGATGCACTGGTCGCCGATGTGACGCCAGAGGAGGTTCGTGGCGCAGCCTATGGTCTACGTCAGTCGCTGGATACCATCGGCGCCTTTATCGGCCCCTTGCTCGCTGTTGCTCTGATGCTGCTCTGGCACGACGATTTCCGTGCAGTCTTCTGGGTCGCTGTGATTCCGGCTGTTCTGGCAGTAGCCCTGCTGCACTTCGGCTTCAAGGAACCGCAGAAGCCCATCGACCGACCACGCACTAATCCGCTGCGCCGCTCGCAACTGCGCAAGCTGTCCAGCGCCTACTGGCAGGTGGTGCTGATCGGCGCCATCTTCACCCTGGCCCGCTTCAGTGAAGCCTTTCTGGTGCTCAAAGCCGAGGAAGTCGGCACGCCACTGGCACTGGTGCCACTGGTGATGGTTGCGATGCACCTGGTGTATTCGCTGGCGGCCTATCCGTTCGGCGCCCTATCCGATCGTGTCAGCCATCGCCATTTGCTCGCCGCCGGCCTGATTGTTCTGGTACTGGCAGACCTGGCGCTGGCCTGGGGGCCGGGCTGGTTCGGGCTGATGGCCGGCGGCGCACTGTGGGGTATCCACATGGGCATGACCCAGGGCTTGCTGGCCGCGATGGTCGCCAAGACAGCACCGGCGGAACTGCGCGGCACGGCGTTCGGCATGTTCAACCTGGCCAGCGGCATCGCCCTACTAGTCGCGAGCACCGCAGCTGGCGTGCTCTGGCACTTGCTGGGCTCATCGGCGACCTTCCTGTTTGGCGCCATTGCCTGCTGCGCCGCGCTGGTGGCACTGGCCTGCTGTTCCAGCCAGGGTGCTACGAGTCCTTGAATAGGCACAGCTTCCCCAGCGGGTTCATAGCCAATCCTAAAGCCTGACAGTCGGTGCTTATCCGTTTGCTCTCGGCCAGCAGCCGACCAGGCCTGTAGATGCTCGCTAACCCGGCATGTATGTTTTTACTCCCAGGACAGTCCCGTTAGGCGCACTATTCCGATTCAGGTCAACGCTAGGCCATTGTGTTCCATAGCAATGAACCGCCGCGCGAAACCATCTGCTATCGTTGCGCTAGATATCTTCGTGAAGAATTGCCGTGCGCCGAATTGGCTTGGTTCTGCTACTGATTGTCAGCCTCGTGCTGCCGACCTTCGGCAGTACGGCTTTCAGCATGCCGGCGCAACCCTGCCCAATGCAGAGCGGTGATCATCAAGGGCATGCGATGGTCGACGCCCCCTGCTGCGAGCATGCTGACGAGGTGGCAGACAAATCCCCCTGCAAACCCGGCCAGGAATGCAAGACCGCCAGCCTGCTGCAGACCGTCGTGATCAAGACGTTTCCCCCACGCCTTTCCGGCCCCGAAGTATTGCCGAACCAATCGGTGATCGAGCGCGAGCCCGCCGGGCTCTGGCGCCCACCCCGCTTCTCCTGATGCCCTGATCCACCGCGCCTGCATGGCAGGCGCACCGTTGCTGCCTTGCACCGCAGGGTAGCGGCTTCGATCAATCGCATTGGAGGCGAAAGCATGTCCGCTTTCCTTTTCCCACGCCGTGGCTATCTCGGTGTATTAGCTGCCGCATTCTGGGCAGTTCCCTGGGTTGCCGCGCAGGCGCAGCCACTGACCTTCGAACGAGCGCAGGCACTCGCCGAACTGAGCGCGCCTGAGAACCTTGCACGACAAGCACAGGTCGCCTCGGCACAGCAGGCCGTAGGGCCCGCAGACGCCTTGCCCGATCCCAAGCTGATTCTCGGCATCGACAACCTGCCCATCGAGGGGCCCGACCGATACACCCTGAATCGGGACTTCATGACCATGCGTCGCATCGGGCTCATGCAAGAGGTTCCCAATGGCGACAAACGCCAGGCTCGCCGCCAGTTGGCCGAGGCCTCCGTTGTCCGGGCCGAGGCCGAGCAGCGAGCCATGCAGCTTGAGGTCAAACGCCAGACGGCATTGAGCTGGCTGAATGTGTACTACGCCGAGCACAGTGTTGGCCTCTTCGATCAACTGGACCGTCAGATCGAGATGCTCCGCTCGACCGTGCAATCGCTGATCGCCGGCGGCAGCGCTCAGCCTGGCGAACTGTTGCAGGCCGACCAGGAAGCTCTGGCATTGCAGGATCGGCGAGATGAGCTGAGTCGCGATGTGACGATTGCTCGGGCCAAGCTACGCCGCTGGATAGGCAACGAAGCCGATCAGCTTCTGGCGGGAGATGTACCCGACCTGAGCTTGTACTTCCCCGATCTGCAGCACCGTTTGGCTCAGCATCCCGACTTGCGTGCAGCATCTGCCCGGGTTGGCGAGGCCAGCGCAGAGTTGGATGAGGCTGTAGCCGAGAAGACCCCCGACTGGGGCGTAGAGTTTGCCTACAACAATCGCGACAACCAGTTCGGCGACATGGTGATGGTGCAGTTCACCTTCGACCTGCCGTTGTTCGTCGGTACACGTCAGGGACCCAAAATCAACGCCAAGCAGCAGAGCGTGTCGCAGATGGAAGCTGAGCAGGAAGTGTTGCTGCGCGCCCATCAGGCTGAGTTAGAAAGCGGCCTTGCCGAGCTGGAGCAACTACGCAGAGCTCTGGCACGCACCGAAATTACCCTGATCCCACTGGCGAGCAAACGTGCCGATCTCGAACTGGCCGCCTACCAGGCCGGCAATAGTCAGCTGACATCCGTCATCACTGCTCAGCGCGAACTGATCGAGGCGCAGCTGCGGCAGATCGAACAGCAGCGCAAGCTGAGCCAGCTCTCCGCGAGCTTGTACTACGCCTATGTGGAGGGCTTGCAATGAAGATTTCAGCATTAGGTTTTTCGGCGGCGTTGCTAGCCATGGGTATTGCTGCGGCAGGCGGTGGCTACTGGCTGGCCGAGAGGCAGGCCAAACATGAGGTCATGCAGACTCCCGGACTGACGGATGAGCGCAAAGTGCTTTATTGGTATGACCCGATGCAACCTGAGCAGCGCTTCGATAAACCGGGCAAGTCACCCTTCATGGATATGGAGCTTGTCCCCAAGTACGCGGGGGCTGGGCAGGACTCGTCGACCCTGAGCGTGCCCGCTCAAGCCGTGCAAAACCTCGGAATGCGGACCACGCCAGTGGTTCGCGGTGTGCTGCCTTCGGGCATCGAGGCCGTCGGCTCCCTGGCCTATAACCAGCGCGAGGTGGCGAACCTGCAGGCCCGAGCTGGTGGGTTCGTCGAACGGGTCTATGGACACGCCCCTGGCGATGTACTACCCGTCGGTACGCCCCTCGTCGACCTGCTGATTCCCGAGTGGTCTGCCGCCCAGCTGGAGTTCCTGGCGGTGTTGCGCACTGCTGACACGCGCTTGATAAGTGCGGCCCAGGAGCGCCTGCGCCTGCTTGGCATGCCTCAAGTGTTGATTGAGCAGGTTCGTCGCAGCGGCCAGCCACGGGCGGTTCAGACCATCACTACGCCTATCGCCGGCGAGCTGCAGGCATTGGAAGTGCGTGCCGGGATGACCGTCGCAGCCGGTCAGGACTTGGCGCGGATCAACGGGCTGTCCACGGTTTGGCTCGATGCGGCGATACCCGAAGACCAAGCTGGAGCGGTTCAGCTTGGGGCGAGCATCGCCGCCACTCTAACCGCCTTCCCAGAAAAGCCTCTGCAAGGTCGTGTCGTCGCCTTGCTACCGAGTGCCGACCCGCAGACGCGTACGCTCACGGTACGCAGCGAGCTACCCAATCCCGCCGGTAAATTGCGCCCCGGCATGTTCGCCGCCGTACGCCTGAGCAGTACCGTCGAACAACCCGCGCTACTAGTCCCGAGTGAAGCCGTGATTCGCACTGGTAAACGTGCGCTGGTGATGCTGGCCGAAGCCGATGGGCGCTTCCGCCCCCTGGAGATCACCTTGGGCCGCGAGGAGGATGGGCGTCTGGAGGTGTTGTCCGGTCTTGAGGAGGGGCAGTCGGTCGTTACCTCCGGCCAGTTCCTTATCGACTCGGAGGCCAGCCTCCAGGGCGTCATGGCCAGCCATGTCGAGCAGGACAATGCAAAAGAACTCCATGAGTCCCATGGCGTGATTCGTGCCCTGGACGCCGAGGCAGTCACCCTGGAGCACGGTCCATTCGAGAGCCTGAACATGCCCGGCATGACCATGGCATTTCCGCTGGCCAGCCCCGAAGTGGCTGCGGGACTCAAGCCCGGGGACCACGTACGCATAGTTGTCCGCCAGATGGACTCTGGCTTGCAAGTAGAGCGGCTTGACAAGCAAGGAGAGCTGCCATGATCGCGCGCCTGATCCACTGGTCGATAGGCAACCGCTTCCTGGTGTTGCTGGCGACCCTATTCATCACTGCTTTAGGGATCTGGTCGTTACGCAACACGCCGGTGGACGCGTTGCCGGATCTCTCTGACACCCAGGTCATCATCAGAACCAGCTTTCCCGGCCAGGCGCCGCAGATCGTAGAGAACCAGGTGACCTATCCGCTGGCCACCACCATGCTCTCGGTCCCGGGGGCGAAGACGGTGCGCGGCTACTCGTTCTTCGGCGACTCCTTCGTCTATGTGCTGTTCGAAGACGATACCGATCTCTACTGGGCGCGCTCGCGCGTGCTGGAGTACCTCAACCAGGCCCAGGAACGCCTGCCTGAGGGCGTCACCTCCACTCTGGGCCCGGATGCCACCGGCGTGGGCTGGATCTACCAGTACGCCTTGGTCGACCGCAGCGGCCAGCATGACCTGGCCCAGCTACGGGCACTGCAGGACTGGTTTCTCAAGTATGAACTAAAGAGCCTGCCCAACGTGGCCGAGGTGGCCACCCTCGGAGGCATGGTCAAGCAGCATCAGGTGCTGCTCGATCCGCAGAAGCTGGTGGCTTATGGGGTAACTCAGCAGGAGGTCGAAGCGGCGCTGAAGAGCGCCAACCAGGAAACCGGCGGCGCCATTCTGGAGCTAGCGGAGCGCGAGTACATGGTGCGGGCTTCGGGCTATTTAGAGAGCCTGGATGATTTTCGCAATGTGCCGCTGCGGGCTTCGGCAAGCGGAATTCCGGTTCTGCTAGGCCAGGTGGCCACCATTCAACTGGGGCCAGAGATGCGTCGCGGCATTGCCGAATTGAACGGTCAGGGGGAAGTGGTCGGTGGCGTGGTCATCATGCGCTCCGGCAAGAATGCCCGGGACACCATCGCGGCAGTGAAGACCAAGCTGGACAGCCTGAAAGCCAGCTTGCCCGCCGGCGTCGAGGTGGTCACTACCTATGACCGTTCGCAACTGATCGACCGCGCTATCGACAACCTCAGCTACAAGCTGCTGGAAGAGTTCGTGGTGGTTGCCCTGGTTTGCCTGATCTTTCTCTGGCACCTGCGCTCGTCGCTGGTCGCGATCATCACCCTGCCCCTGGGCATCCTCATGGCCTTCATCGTCATGCGCTACCAGGGCATCAATGCCAACATCATGTCGCTCGGCGGAATCGCCATCGCCATCGGCGCCATGGTCGATGCCGCCGTGGTGATGATCGAGAACGCGCACAAGCACATCGAGGCCTGGAAGGCTAAACACCCCAATGAGCCGCTCCAGGGCGAAGCGCACTGGCGAGTGATCGGCGAAGCCGCGACCGAGGTCGGGCCGGCGCTGTTCTTCAGCCTGCTGATCATCACCCTGTCGTTCCTCCCGGTGTTCACCCTGGAGGCCCAGGAAGGCCGCCTGTTCGGCCCACTGGCCTTTACCAAGACCTATGCCATGGCCGCCGCCGCCGGACTCTCGGTCACCCTGGTACCGGTGCTGATGGGCTACTGGATTCGAGGACATATCCCCAATGAGCAGCAGAACCCACTGAACCGCTGGCTGATCGAGGCCTACCGGCCGGTGCTGGAAAAGGTGCTGGCCTGGCCCAAGGCTACGCTGGCCCTGGCCTTGCTTGTCTTTCTATCCAGCCTCTGGCCACTTAGCCAGCTCGGCGGGGAGTTCCTGCCACCCATGGACGAGGGGGATCTGCTGTACATGCCCTCGGCCCTACCTGGTTTGCCGGCCAGCAAGGCTAGCCAGTTGCTGCAGCAGACCAACCGCATGATCCTCACCGTGCCGGAAGTGGCGCGGGTGTTCGGCAAGGCCGGGCGGGCGGAGACGGCGACCGACCCGGCGCCCCTGGAAATGTTCGAGACCACGGTGCAATTCAAACCGCGCGAGCAGTGGCGAGTGGGGATGACGCCGGAGAAGCTCATCGAGGAGCTGGACCGCGCGGTGAAGGTTCCCGGGTTGTCCAACATCTGGGTGCCTCCGATCCGCAACCGTATCGACATGCTGGCCACGGGGATCAAGAGCCCGATTGGGGTCAAGGTCGCCGGCACCTCGCTGACCGACATCGAGCGAATCACCCGCGATATTGAAGCCGTGGCCAAGGAGGTTCCCGGTGTGAGTTCGGCGCTGGCGGAACGCCTCACCGGCGGACGCTATGTGGACATCCGCATCGATCGCCTGGCCGCGGCGCGCTATGGCCTGAGCATCGCCGACGTGCAGTCGCTAGTGTCGGGTGCCATAGGCGGCAGCAACATCGGCGAGACGGTCGAAGGGCTGGCCCGATTCCCGATCAACCTGCGCTACCCCAAAGAGTGGCGCGATAGCCCTGAGGCGCTGCGGCGCATGCCAGTTCTCACCGCATCTGGCCAGCAGATCACCCTGGGAACGGTTGCCGAGATTGCTCTAAGCGAAGGGCCGCCGATGCTGCGCAGCGAGAACGGGCGACTGTCGGGCTGGGTCTATGTCGATGTCCGCGGTCGCGACCTGGCCTCGACCGTGCGCGAGCTGCAGCAGCGCGTCACCGAGCGAGTACAGCTCGACGCTGGTATGACTGTCTCCTACTCCGGCCAGTTCGAATTCCTGGAACGCGCCAATGCGCGACTGACCTGGGTGGTGCCAGCGACCCTACTGATCATCTTCGTGCTGCTCTACCTGACCTTCAGCAGCTTCAGCGAAGCCCTGTTGATCATGGCTACTCTACCCTTCGCCCTATCGGGTGGAATCTGGCTGCTCTATTGGTTCGGTTTCAACCTGTCGGTTGCCACTGGAGTCGGCTTTATAGCCTTGGCGGGAGTGTCAGCGGAGTTCGGAGTGATCATGCTGCTCTACCTGAAGAATGCCTGGCATGCGCGCGTGGATGCAGGTCGAAGCGACCCTGTGGCACTGCTTGAAGCGATTCGCGAAGGTGCTGTCCTCCGCGTCAGACCCAAGGTGATGACGGTGGCCGTGATCATTGCTGGTCTGCTTCCGATCCTCTGGGGCGGCGGAGCTGGCTCCGAGGTGATGAAGCGCATCGCCGCGCCTATGGTCGGAGGCATGATCACTGCGCCGTTGATGTCCATGTTGGTGTTACCTGCGGCCTACTGGCTTATGCGCAAAAAAGCTTCCAAGTAGTCCAACCCAGGCGAGCTCAGGTTAGTCGGCTGCCACGGCCAGCATGGCGAACCTGAGTCGCGGCCCTGCCGATTTAGCTGGCGCCAAGCCTAGTGCCAGGCGCGCCAAGGCGCCCTGCTGCGGGAAGCGCCCGCGGCTAACCTCGGAGGCTATCGGGTTCTCAATGCCGCATTGAGTTGGTCAACGACTTCCGCCCAGTCCGCATCCAGCAGAATTTCCTCACGCAGCATTGTGGCCTGGGCCGGCAACCAGAACGAAGCATCTTCCAGCTTGACCTTCGCCTCCAGCGGCGAATGCTGCGCAATGAACTGCCGAATCCCGGCAACATCAACGGGCAGACCCAGCTGGGCAAACAGCTCGGTGAAGCGGTGGTATGAAGGTTCCATATGCCTTGACTCCAGAGTGCAGGGATTTCAACCCCGAAATGGGAATGGCCACTTCGGCCCATGGCCCACTAGCGCGCCCCGACCCTGCCAAGAAAACGCGGAATGAACCTGGGGGTGGCGCCTGCGTAGGCATCGTAGGCCGCACCGAACTCCCGGTGCATGTCACGCTCCTCGACAATCGCCAAACGCCCATACATAACCAGCAACACAGGAAACATTGCTAACGTCAGGAGGGTTGGCCACTGCAACAGGAAGCCCAGCAGGATCATCACGAAAGCCACGTACTGAGGATGCCGGCTCCAGGCGTAAGGCCCGGTTGTAGCGAGAGAATGTCGGCGCTGCGCGTGATACAGCACATTCCAGGCGGATGAGAGCAGATAGAAACCGAAGCCCAAGAATAGGTAGCTCGCAATGTGTAGGGCATTGAAATGTGGATCGCCCTTCTCACCTAGCAGCGTCGACCAGAGGTGGCCCGCGTCATGGGAGAGCAGATCGAGGTTGGGGAACTTGGACTGCAACCAACCCGACAACAAATAAATCGTTAGCGGAAAACCATACATTTCCACGAACAGGGCGACGATGAACGCAGAGAATGCACCAAAACTCCGCCAATCCCGGGCAGTTGCCGGCTTGAAGAAGCTGAAAGCAAACATGATGAAGATCGCTGAATTGATGAAAACCAGTGACCAAAGACCATATGCGGCTTCAGCATGATTCATGACGGATCCTCCGGCTTGTCGCCTTCGGTTTTTGCCGTCGCGGCCCGCTTGCTCTGATGCTGGTGCCCGACATGCCCATGGTGCATGAAGACATGCATCAGCGGGCAGGCGAGTAACAGCAGGTAAGGCAGGGCCTGGAGCACATGTGCTAGGTGCTCCGTCAGCAGGAAATAGCCCGCAACCCCACCCATGACCACAAGGCCGACTGAATAACGCGAGCCCCAGAAGCTGGGGGGTGAGCCTTCGTCGTCGGAGTGAGGGAACATGGCAGCACCTCGGAATACCAATGGATTAGTTGGGCGCACCAGAGGGCATGCGGTCCATCATCATCTGCATCATGGATTCCATCATGTCCATACGCTTTTCCATCATCTGCTGCCGTGCGGCCATATCACCGTCCATGCCCTTGCCACCTTGCATCGCACCCATGCCCGACATTCCAGCCCCCATGGACTTCATCATCGCCATGCCGTCCTGCATCAGCTTCATATGCTCAGCCATCAGTGCCTGACGCTCTGCCGGGGTTTTCGCAGCCGCCATCTTTTCGTGCATGGCCTGCATCGCCTTCATGTGCTGGTCCATCCCAGCCATTGACCCTTTTTCCATTTTTTCGGCCGTAGGCACATCTGCAGCACTCGACGCAGGTGTATTGGCCGGGTGATGTGCCGAGTGCTCATCAGCCTCCTGTGCGAGGGCCCCGAAAGACACTACAGCCATGCAAATTCCGATCAGTGCGTTACGTGACATCATCTTCTCCTTAAACCATGTTCAATAGCTTTCTTGGATATCCAGCAATCAAACCGAGCAGAGGACATAGGCGGCAGTCATCGGAACGACTATTCGTTGGCTGGCTGTGCGACGCACTACTTGCCGAGATATTCAGCGACCACCTGGTCCGTGCCAGTGTTGGTTAGACCGATGACCTGGTAGGCATGTTGCACGCCACCAACCTCCATTCCCGGAGAACCAGCCGGCATCCCTGGTACCGCGATGCCGACTAGGTCATTTCGCTTGGTTAGCTCAACTACCTGAGCTGCCGGCACATGACCTTCGACGAACTTTCCATCAATCACTGCGGTATGGCATGACGCCAGTCGAGGAGCGACCCCCAGTTTCTGCTTCACCGAGGTCATGTCGCCTTCGACGTGATCGATGACCTTGAAGCCGTTCGCTTGGAGGTGCGAGATCCACTTCTTGCAGCAGCCGCAATTGGCATCCCGGTGCACATCGATAGTCATGGACTCGGCGGCCTGCACGGAAGTGATGGTGAACAAGGCAGTCAGGGCAGCCAGGCGCACGCCTTTGCTTTTAACTTTCATGAGTATGCTCTTTGCCATCGCTGTGAGTGTGAATCTTGGGCTCAGCTTTCGGGGGTTGCTCAGAGTGGTGATTGCCAGAACTAGCCTCATCGCCAGCGGAAGCGTCCTCTGCATGATGATCTGCAGGTGCCGAATTATGGTGTCCGGGCGCTGCCTCAGCTGACCCAGAACCATGTTGATCTTGGCCAGCAGTCGCGCTGCCATGATGGTCAGGCTTGTTATCGCCATGCAGGCCTTCATGGTTGTGCATCTGGCTTTCTCCGCCACCGTGCTGGTGGCCCGCACTGGATGCCACCAAGGCCCGATATTGCTCGGCGTCCAGCTTCGGCAACTGGTTCAGGAAGGCAACCATGCCCCAGATGTACTCATCACCCATACTCTTGCCCCAAGCCGGCATGCCGCTGGCTTTGATACCGTGCTTGATGACCCAGAAAGTGGCGGCTGGGTTTCCATCAACACCTATCTCGGCGAGGTTTGGTGGCGCAGGATAAAGCGCTTGGCTGAGCTCGGTTTTGGCCACACCAGGCGCCAGGTGGCACCCAATGCACATGGCGTTGTAGTTGCCCGCACCAGTACGGATAAGCGTCTCATCGTCCAGTTTGGGTACTTCGATGCCCTTGGAGCGCACTTCGATGGAGCGATCACGCGCCATCGTGAGGAATGCATGCACGGCCGGAAAGTGGGGGTCGTCGGCACCGACATTGACCAGGCCAACATAGGCTCCAGCCAGCACCGCAGCGCTACCGACAGTACCCGCTGCCACTAGGGTTGTAATTGTTCTTTTCATGTCAGGCTCTCAAAACCACATCCGAATACCGGCGACAAAACGCGCCTCATTAACATCCTCGCCTTCGTCACTCACGAGATCAGCGGTGTTGCCATAGACACGGCTCCAGGACACACCGATATAGGGCGCAAACTGGCGAACGATCTCGTAGCGCAGGCGCAAGCCGATTTCGGTATTGGCTAGCCCCGAACCGACGCCCCGCTCAGGGTCGTTCTTGCCGTAGAAATTCACTTCTGCGGTTGGCTGAAGAATCAGCCGATTGGTCAGCAGAATGTCGTAATCACCCTCCAGGCGTGCCGCGGTCTGACCGTTCTCACCTGCAAAGGCAGTGGCTTCGGCCTCGAAGGCGTAGAGCGCCATGCCCTGCACTCCGAAGGCGGCCCAGGTCTGTGGCGACTCAGGCTTGAAGTCCTGACGGACGCCGGCAACGATATCCCACCAGGGACCGATCGATCGCCCATACAGCAGCTGCAGTTCAGCATCCTCAGTCACGCCGTTGGTGCGTTCACCCTCGGAGCGGAGCCAGACCCGATTGATATCGCCGCCCACCCAACCAGATGCATCCCAGGCCAGGGTGCTGCCTTCATCTGCATCCTGATATTCGAGCTGATCGAGCAGAAAGAAGCTGTTGATGGCACTGTCATGCATTTGATGGCCTGGCAGTGGCGGAAACGCTGCCTGACGATCGGCGTCTGTCAGAACTGGAATGGGCGTACGACTAGTCACTCTCGATGCTTCAGCGGAGCCATGGTCCATCTTGGAATGATCCATGGTGCTGTGATCCATCCCCTCCATCTGCCCTTGCATGTCACCATGGCCCATCTTGCTGTGGTCCATGGCTGGAGCCTTTTCCTGGTCCTTGCCATGCCCCATCTGGGCATGATCCATGGAGCCCATTTCGGTCTGCATGGCGCCATGACTCATCTTGCTGTGGTCCATCGGCATGGAGCCGTGGCCCATTGCCGAATGATCCATTTCGGCAGCGAGAGCGAAACCGCTACTCAGGGTGCTCAGCGACACAGCCAGCGCGATGAGCGAGGGACGTGTGAGCCTACTGGTCATGGTTCGAACCCGCCTCGGCTTCGCCGCCATGTCCTTCCATCATTTTCTCAT
Source organism: Pseudomonas sp. OTU5201 (assembly GCF_038440135.1). NCBI lineage: Bacteria > Pseudomonadati > Pseudomonadota > Gammaproteobacteria > Pseudomonadales > Pseudomonadaceae > Pseudomonas > Pseudomonas sp. OTU5201. The sequence goes on from NZ_JASATC010000036.1 coordinate 20,866, forward strand.
GGTTCATCCCCTCATGATTCATGGAGCCATGATCCACCGCGCCATGATCCATTTGTTGCGCCTGGGGGGCCTTGTCTTGCGGTGAAGGGGCCGCTTTGTCACTTGCCGCCTTAGGCGCTTCAGCTGCCTGCTGGGCGTGCTCATCGTGACCTTCCCCTGCCATCGAGGTAGGGGTATACATGGCGCCAAACAGACTCAACATGGCGACACCGCCGAACAGGGCGTTTCGATTCAGAAAGTTACTCATTGAATCTCTCCTTTACTCGTCCACTCGCACTTCACGGAGCATGCCCATCTCCATGTGCAGCAGCAGGTGGCAGTGGTAGGCCCAGCGCCCCAGGGCATCGGCCGTCACGCGATAGCTGCGCTTCGAGCCAGGCGGCATATCGATGGTGTGTTTGCGCACCAGGAAGTTGCCGCCCTCGTCTTCCAGGTCGCTCCACATGCCATGCAGGTGAATGGGGTGGGTCATCATGGTGTCGTTGACCAGGGTGATGCGCACCCGCTCGCCGTATTTGAGACGCAGCGGTTCAGCATCGGAGAACTTGATTCCGTTGAACGACCAGGCGAACTTCTCCATATGTCCGGTGAGATGCAGTTCGATAGTCCGGCTCGGCTCGCGGCCATCTGGGTCGGGGAAGGTGCTGCGCAAGTCCGAGTAAGTCAGGACGCGGCGCCCGTTGTTGCGCAGGCCGATTCCCGGATCACTCAGCTTGGGCGTCGGCGTCATGGTCTGCATGTCGACCAGCGGGTTGTCGGTTTCGGAGGCCGGATGGGACTGCATCGCGCCGCCCATGCCGGACATTGCGGAATGATCCATGCCGGCCATGTCGCCTTGCATGGATCCGTGGTCCATGCCAGCCGTTTGACTGTGATCCATCTCGGGCATGCTGCGATGGTCCATACCCGCCATCTGGCTGTGATCCATGCCAGACATCCCACCCTGCACGGAACTATGATCCATTCCCGTCATGCTGCCGTGATCCATACCCATGTCCGCCATGGAAATCAGCGGGCGCGGGTCAACCTCCGGAACAGGCGCGCTCAGCCCTTCGCGCACCGCCAGAGAGCCGCGAGCGTAGCCGGTACGGTCCATGGATTGCGCAAAAAGGGTGTAAGCCTGCTCGCTCTCGGGCTCGACTATGACGTCGTAGGTTTCGGCCACGGCGATACGGAACTCATCCACGCTAACTGGCTTGACGTACTGCCCGTCTGCAGCCACCACAGTCATCTTCAGGCCCGGGATGCGCACGTCGAAGTAGGTCATGGCCGAGGCATTGATGAAGCGCAGGCGGATCTTCTCGCCCGGTTTGAAGATGCCGGTCCAGTTGCCGTCCGGCGCCTGGCCATTCATCAGGTAGGTGTAGGTGTAGCCGCTGACGTCGGCGAGATCAGTCGGGCTCATCTTCATTTCGGCCCACATCTTGCGGTCGGCTACCGCTGCGGACCACCCCATCTCGCTGACATCGTTGATGAAATCGCCAACGGTGCGCTTGTGCTGGTTGTAGTAGTCCGACTGTTTCTTCAGCTTGGCCAGAACCCGAGCAGGGTTTTCATCGGTCCAATCGCTCAGCAATACGACGTAGTCACGGTCATAACTGAAGGGCTCGGGCTCCTTGGCATCGATGACCAGCGCACCGTATACGCCGGCCTGCTCCTGCAGGCCCGAGTGGCTGTGATACCAGTAGGTGCCATTCTGGTTGACCTTGAACTTGTACTCATACATGCCATCCGGCGCAATGCCGTGGAAGCTCAGGCCCGGAACGCCATCCATGTTCGCCGGCAGGATGATGCCGTGCCAGTGAATGGAGGTGTCCTCCTTGAGGCGGTTGCGTGCGCGCAAAGTCACAGTATCGCCCTCCCGCCAGCGCAGGATCGGGCCGGGCAGCGAGCCGTTGATCGTCATGGCGGTACGCGCCGCGCCTGTGATGTTTACCGGGGTCTCCCCGATATACAGGTCGAAATCGTTACCGCTTAGCAGGTTCGGCTGACCTGGGCTGGTTACCGCCCAGACTGGCGTGCGCCACATGCCCATGCCGCCAAGAATGCCGGCGGCGGCGAGGCCTTTGACGAAAGTGCGCCTTGTGGTTTTGCTTTGCATGCCGTTGCGTCCAGTCAGATGCGCCGGAATATCAAGACCGGCGCCGGTTTTGTTGGCGACTTCAGTTCCAGCGGGTTTCCCCGCGATACTCGCCCGCGGCAAAGCGCACCAGGCAATGCAGCAGCGAGCAGCATGAAACTGCCACACACTCACATTCAGAGGGATTACATTTCTGTCAGCTTGGCTCAGCAGTTAACATGTTTGAGCTGCTTGCCCTGATCGCCCGCGGCCGGGGCGTCGCCCTTCTGCTGCTGGGCGACCTGATAGGCCTCCACGGATGACTGCCGGGGCTGCTCAATGCGAGCGAAAGTACGATCCGCCCCACCTTCGACCATGGCCAGGCCGGAAAAGCTGATAACGGTAACAGCGAACAGTGCTTTGAAAGATTTCATCCTGGGTTCCTCGTAGGGGTGGATAAGCCTCTTGAGCGGAGGCCGAGCATCGGGCTTGGCATCACCTTAGCTAGAGCGCCCTGTCAGAAACCTGAGTCGAACATTACAGTTCTGTCAGCCAGGCATTTCTTTCTTGTCGAGCCCCGCCCCTGCTCGGTAGTGTCTAATCCGTGTCCTTCCGCCGCCTTGCGGGCTTTGTGGAGCGACATGCTCGATCCGACACCACCAAGAGAGAGAACCACCATGTCGACAAAATCAAACGCCACCACCGGCGCGGCCCTCGCGCTGGTTGCCGCCAGCCTCTTCACCACCCTGCCGGCACAGGCGGCGCAAGATGCCAAGGAGGCAGAAGTGAAGTGCTTCGGCGTCAACGCCTGTAAGGGGCAGAACGACTGCATGACCGCCAAGAACTCCTGCAAGGGCCAGGGCGAATGCAAAGGCCAGGGCTTCCAACTGATGACCCAGGCCAAGTGTGACGAAGCCGGTGGCAAGACCAGCGAGTGAAGCCGCCCCGGGGAGTGCCAGTCACTCCCCTTGCTGGAGCCGTGAATGAGCATGCGCAACACGCTGGGCTTCGGTCTTGGCCTACGCAGCGAGTATTACCAACAGATCCTGGAACAGCGTCCCAATGTCGACTGGTTCGAGATCATTTCCGAGAACTATATGGTGGAAGGCGGCAAGGCCCTCTACTTTCTCGACGCGATCAAAGAGCACTATCCCCTGGTCATGCATGGGGTCTCTCTGTCGATTGGCGGCCCTCATACCCTCGACCTCGACTACCTGCACCAGCTGCGCAAGCTGGCCGATCGGTTGCAGCCGCACTGGGTGTCCGATCACCTGTGCTGGAGCCGGGGCAATGCCCATCAACTGCACGACCTGCTGCCCCTGCCGTTCACCGAGGAAAGCCTGCAGCATGTCGCCGCCCGGGTGCGCGTGGTGCAGGACGTCGTGGAGCGCCCCCTGGTACTGGAGAACGTCTCTGCCTACCTGCAGTGGAAAACCTCCTGCATGAGCGAATCGCAGTTCCTCGCCCAACTGAGTCAGATGACCGGCTGCGAGCTGCTGCTCGATGTAAACAACGTCTATGTCAGCTCGCGCAATCAGGGCTTCGATCCCTGGCAGTTCATCATGGAGCTGCCACATGAGCGTATCCGCCAGATTCACCTGGCGGGCCACAGCGACTATGGGCAATACCTCATCGACACCCATGACGCGCCCATCGCCGACCCGGTCTGGGATCTGTACGGCAAGACCCTGGGCCAGCTCGGCGCGACCGCAACCCTGATTGAGCGGGACGATCATTTCCCGCCCCTCGACGAGCTGCTGGCGGAACTGGAGCAGGCGCGCAGACTTGCTGATGAGGCGCTGAGAAGGGCCGAACCATGCACCTGATTGCACTGCAGGACGCCCTGCAAGCCTACCTGACAGGCGAATCGAATCACCCCCCGTCCGAGCTGCTGGAGCAGCTGCAAGGCAGCGCCGCGCTGGGCGCCGCCGACGGCCTGCGGATCTACCACAATGCCTACCGCACGCGCCTGCTGGCGGTGTTGCGCGAGGACTTCCCTGCGCTGCAGCAATGGCTGGGCGTGGAGTCATTCGAACAACTGGCGCTGGCCTACCTCAGCGCCTGGCCTCCGCGGCACTTCAGCCTGCGCTGGCTGGGCGAGAAGCTCCCCGAGTTCATCGCCGGCTATGTCTCGGAGCCGCAACTGTCGCCGCTGCGCGAGCTCGCCACGCTGGAGTGGGCCTTTACCCTGGCGTTCGATGCCCGCGATGCCGACCCGCTCTCGGCCGCAAGCATGAGCAGCTTCTCGGCCAAAGACTGGATCGACCTAACGGCGGCGCTGGTCCCCTCGGCCAACTGGCTGCAGCTGCAGTACAACACGCTGGAGCTATGGAAGGCCACCAAGGAAGGAGAGCCTCTCCCGCCGCTCACCCGTCTGCCTGACGAATGCAGCTGCCTAGTTTGGCGTCATGATCTGCTATGCCGCTACCGCAGCCTGGAACCCGATGAAGCGACGGCACTGCGCTCGTTTGCCGCAGGCGAGTCCTTTGCCGGACTCTGCGAGTCGCTGTTCGCGCGTTATGCCGAGCAGGCGCCGATGCAGGCAGCAGTCTGGTTGCGACAGTGGGTGAGTGAGGGACTACTGACTCGAACATGAGGGCCATTGCTGAGCAACGGCCCTCCACGATCGGCACCCTAGGCGCCAATCTCAGCCCCATAACCCAGCGTCTGCACCAGATCGCTTAAGCTCGCCGCGCTTTCATCGGAGTCGATCGAAACCGTGCCGGAGGCTCGGTCAACCTCGACTCGCGCACGCTCATCCAGGGACTGAATCGCCTTCGTGATCTTGCTCACGCAGCTGCCACAACCCATTCCCGTCACCTTCAAAACGATCATATTTCACCTCATCTCAGGACCGGCACCCGTTGCCGTACCTTCAGCATCGACCTTGCCACCTTGGCAAGGTCAAGCCCCCGGTGAATGAATCAGGTCGATCAGCGCCGGAAGGCTCAGCCAAGCGAACCCAGCGGGGTTCCAGCCAATAGTGGGTGTGGCTAATCGATCCGTGTCTGGCGCAAGCGCAGCGCATTGAAGACCACCGACGCTGAGCTGATGCTCATCGCCAAGGCGGCAATCAGCGGTGACAGCAAGTGCCCCGTCAGCGGGTACAGCAACCCAGCCGCCAAGGGGATGCCCATGGCGTTGTAGAGGAAGGCGAAGGCCAGGTTCTGACGCATGTTCTTCACCGTGGCCACCGACAGGGTCCGTGCACGCAGGATGCCCATCAGGTCGCCCTTGACCAGCGTCACCTGAGCGCTGTTCATGGCCACGTCAGTGCCCGTGCCCATGGCAATACCCACGTCCGCCCGGGCCAAGGCCGGGGCATCGTTGATCCCGTCACCGGCCATGGCGACACGCCGGCCATGGCCCTGCAGGTCGGCGACCAGCTTCTCCTTGTCCTGCGGTTTTACTTCGCCATGCACCTCCCCGATCCCCAGCTGCCTGGCAACGGCCTTGGCCGTGGTCAGGCCGTCACCAGTGGCCATGATGACTTTCACGTCCACATCTTGCAGCCTGGAAACCGCCTGCTGGGAGGTTGGCTTGATCGGGTCGGAAACGGCCAGAAGCCCCGCCAAGCGACCGTCGACCGCCAGATAGATGATGCTGATGCCTTCCAGTCGAAGCTGCTCGGCAAGATCGCGTAACGGAGCAATGTCGACGCCTGCCTCATCCATCAAGGCCGTGTTACCCAGCTGCAATAGATGGCCTTCGACCATCCCCCTGACCCCGATCCCGGAACCCGACTCGAAGGTCTCCGGCTTGGCCAGGGCGAGCCCCGCGCTGCGGGCATGATCAACGATGGCATGAGCCAGTGGATGCTCGCTGCCCTGGTCGAGGCTGGCGGCCAGGCGCAATACCTCGTTGGCGATGTAGGTGCCGAGCCCTTGCGCACTGTGAAACACGGGACGCCCTTCGGTCAGGGTCCCGGTCTTGTCGACGATGAGCGTATCGATCTTGCACAGGTTCTCGATGGCGCTGGCATCGCGGAACAACACGCCACTGCCGGCGGCCTTGCCGGTCGCGACCATTACCGACATTGGCGTCGCCAGCCCGAGGGCGCAGGGGCAGGCGATGATCAGCACCGCCACCGCATTGATCAGGCCGAATACCCAACCCGACTCAGGCCCGAACAGCCCCCAGCCGAAAAAAGTCAGAATCGCGATCAGGATCACCCCGACCACGAAATAGCCCGCCACGGCGTCAGCCATGCGCTGCATGGGTGCCTTGGAGCGCTGGGCCTTGGCCACCATCTGCACGATCTGCGACAGCATGGTTTCGGCGCCAACCTTCTGTGCCTCCATGACCAGGCTGCCATGAGTGTTCATCGTGGCGCCGATCAATGCATCGCCTACCCGCTTGGTGACGGGCACCGGCTCGCCAGTGAGCATCGACTCGTCGACCGCGCTCTCACCCTCCAGAACCCTGCCATCCACGGGAACCTTCTCGCCAGGCCGCACACGCAGGTGGTCGCCCTGATGGACATGAGTAAGCGGAATATCTTCTTCCTGACCATCCGGAGCAATTCGCCGCGCCGTCTTCGGAGCCAGCCCCAGCAACGATTTGATGGCGGCAGACGTCTGCGAGCGAGCCTTGAGTTCAAGCATCTGCCCCAGCAGCGTGAGCGAGATGATCACCGCGGCAGCCTCGAAATAGACACCGATGCGACCATCCTGAACGAAGGCCGACGGGAACCACTGCGGCACCAGGGTGGCGGCCACGCTGTACAGGTAGGCCGCGGCAGTCCCCAACCCGATCAGCGTCCACATGTTAGGGCTGCGCAAACGGATGGAGTCGATGCCACGCCTGAAGAACACCCTGCCGCCCCAGAGCGTCACCGGTGTTGCCAGCACCAGCTCGACCCAGTTCTGGGTCGTGCCGTGTAGCAGTTGCAAGGAATGGCCGGCCATTGCCAGCACGGTCACGATCACGGTCAGCGGCAGCGTCCACCAGAAGCGCCGCGCGAAGTCCTTAAGCTCAGGATTCTCTTCCTCGTCCAGCTCCGGGATAACCGGCTCCAAGGCCATGCCACAGATCGGGCAGGTCCCTGGAGTGGGCTGGCGGATCTGCGGGTGCATCGGGCAGGTGTACTCGGCACCCTGACTTGCTGGGACCGATGGATGCGGCGCAGCGGCAGGCTGGTGATGCCCGGCGTGCGCCTGGTGGCTAATGTATTGATGGGGGCTGGTCTGGAATTTCCCCAGGCACTTTGCACTGCAGAAGCGATACCCCTTCCCCTCGAAAATCAGCTGGTAAGGGCTATCAGGCTTGACCTCCATGCCACACACCGGATCGTGCTGACTGTCCGAGTTCCCGTGCGAGTGATGGACATGATCCTGATCGTGATGGCAGGAAGGACTGGGCATGCGGGCTATGTCCTATCGTCGTCCTTGGAAACGGCAGAGCTGCCGGAGTGGGAGTGGCCACCGTGATTGTGGCCAAACAGATGCATCAGCGGGCACAGCAGCAGAATCAGATATGGCAGGGCCTGCGAAAGATGGCCGTAATGCTCACGCACCACATAAAAGGTGCCGATGACTGCCAGCATGATCAGCACAGTACCGAGCCGGGTTCTCCAGAAAGGTGGCTCAGTGGCGCCGGGGTGATGGGAGTGGTCCATGACAGTGACCTCAATCAGACGGTGTTGGGATAAGCATAGGCGGCTCAAGCCAGGCAGCATCGACACGCACGACAGCATCCAGCCCGCGATCGCCTTGAATCTCTCTGCTGGGAATAAAGGACGAGGCCGACACGGCGTCGCCAGACCAAAGGAGCAATCAAGAAAAGCCCGGAAGTGAAGAGGGGGTGTTGGCCACGAAGGGCCTCACATGCGAAGAGTCCGGTGAACGTTCCAGAGCTGGTTGCGGCTTCATCGCGGTGATGGCTAGAACGCCTGAACGGGCATCCCCTCACCGGCCTGCACCAATGCCAGCCGGTGTAGGGTGGTAGACGCCAGTTCCAGGTCATTGCCCTAGGTCACATCGAAACCCCATACATCGACCTGAGCGGTGCTGAACAACGCCAGATCTACCAGCGGCTTGAGGACTGGGAAGCTGCGGATGTGCTCGCGCAGGTCAACGCGGTAGCGCTTACCGTTGGCGAACACCACCAGCAAGGCATGCCTGCCGGCAATGGGTTCCATGCTACTGATCTTGGCTTCGCTGGTCATGGGTCAGTTCCTCCGGTTTTGCCCATCCCACTCACGCTGCAAATCATCCGTGTGGTCAGCTGTGTACGGTGGCCATAGGTAGGATTGTAGGGAAACTTTTTTCCCTAGGAACAGCGCGCCTATCGAGTGCTGCCATTCTCACAAAGGGTGTCTAGATCTGGGGTCATTCCTACGGGCCTCACTGTCAGCGATGCATCGAGCTCACGATGAAGACTGTGAGGCTCGCCTCTGCGGGCTTCCATTCCTTGAGTCTCCGCACCATGCCGGCGCTGAGCAACTGATGGCCTTGACTATGGCCGACGACCACGCCGTGCAGGAGGCCGCGTTTTATGAGGTGCCGAACTACTGCCGCAGCCCTCGAGAGCTGCGCAATGCGCTGACTCGGAATGACATCCAGGTGCGCTATGACGCCGTGGCGAAGTTCGTCGGCATCGAGGATTACGAGCGCGCCGGCGGCGCCGTTCGCCGTGACCTATTCAGCTCAGTGGACGATGCCTATTTCATCGACTCAGTCCTGCTCGAAAAGCTGGCCTGCGAGAAGCTGGAGCCGCAAGCGGAGGCGCTGCGCGCTGAGGGCTGGAAGTGGGTCGATATCGTGCCGCGCGATGTGTCACTACACGCCTTCTCGCGTGTGCATTCGAAGCCGGTGGATCCGACCCCAGAGTTTCTGGTCGAGAAGGCCCGTCGGGAAGGCAACATCGAGCGCCTGGAGGGTGAAATCGCGGACGCCTCGAATGCGGATGATTGGGACAAGGTTGAAGAGTGCGATGCACTCGCCGATGAGGCACGTGAAGCGCTTGATGCCCTGGAGCGCAGCTCTACCCGCGCCTATGCCGCCGAGGACGTGGCCCGTGCTGGCTGTGTCATCTATATCCACCGCGCGGTTCATCGCGGTCTGGTGAAGCCGGAGGATGCAGTCCAGGAAGAGAACGAGCAGGACGCCGGAGAAGGGCTTGGCGATGGTGGCGAACAGGAGCCCGAGAAGACTGCGCGACTGTCCGACCGAATGGGCCGCCAGCTGACGGCTCACAAGACAGCCGCCCTGCAGGTCGAGCTGGCTCGGAATCCTCAAGTGGCGCTGGCCACGGCGGTGCACGGGATGGCAATGCGGGTGCTGCACGGCGAGTATTACTTCAATTTCAAGCTGCCGACTGGTGTCAGTCTGACCTCGCGCGGCGGACTGACCGAGTTGGCCGACGATCTCAAAGGGGGCATGGCCCTGCAGGCGATGGAGGAGCTGATCACGCACTGGCGTGAGCGCCTGCCTTCCGATCCAAAGGAGCTGTTCGCGGCGCTGCTGGAACTGTCCCTGGAAGACTTAGCCGCACTGTTTGCCATGTGCGCCGGTACCGACGTCGACGTGGTGAGCGACAAGGGCACCAAGGGCGACAGCGCCGCTGATGTGCTGGCCAGCACACTGGGCCTCGACATGCGGAACTGGTGGCAGCCCACCGCTGACAGTTACTTCTCGCTGGTGCCGAAGGGCCTCTCCCTGGAGGCCATGCAGGTAGTCGCCCCGGCCGAGGTGGCTCGCCTGTCCACCCTGAAGAAAGGCGACCTCGCCAGCGAGTCGGGTCGCTTGGTCGAAGGGACGAGCTGGCTGCCGGCGATCCTCACCAGCCACGAACCGCAGGCATAGGAGGCACCATGGCCCAGCGCGCAGCGCCACTGATGTGGCGCTACTCGCTCCAGTGGTGCTTGCCGCACAGGCCGTGCCCAGGCCTCCGCGAGCTGTTGATTAGTTCAACTGCGATTAATAAAGACCAGGGGGACGCTCCCCCTGGACCCCCATCCTTCTACACAAAGGGGCTCTACCCCTTGTCATCCCCATTTTTCGCCGGGGCGGCGCGAGCAGAAGTTTCTGTCCTTGCGTCGGTGAATCGCCCCAAAACGCGCCATTATGTGCCGGGGGCGAACGGACCTTACTGCAGCCGGTTTCGAAAGCCCTTCGGCTGAGCCAACCATGAGACTGATTCCATGACCAAGGCACGGTATGTTCCACCCAAAGTGTGGCAGCACCTCGCTCCATCTGGTGGTGAGTTCGCCAATATCAACCGGCCGGTCGCCGGGCCGACCCACGAAAAGGAGCTGCCAGTAGGCAAGCATCCGCTGCAGCTCTACTCTCTCGCCACACCCAATGGCGTGAAAGTCACGATTCTGCTGGAAGAGCTGCTGGCACTGGGGCACCGCGACGCCGAGTACGACGCCTGGCTGATTCAGATCACCGAAGGCGATCAGTTCTCCAGCGGCTTTGTCGAGATCAACCCCAACTCGAAGATTCCGGCGCTGGTGGACCGCAGTTCGGCAACACCTATCCGTGTGTTCGAGTCAGGCTCGATCCTGCTGTACCTGGCGGAAAAGTTTGGCCGGTTTCTCCCAACCGATCCGGCGGGCCGCACCGAGACCTTGAACTGGCTGTTCTGGCAAATGGGCGCGGCGCCCTACCTGGGCGGTGGCTTTGGCCATTTCTACGCGTACGCCCCCGAAAAGCTCCAGTACCCGATCGATCGTTTCGCGATGGAGACCAAGCGGCAGCTGGATGTGTTGAACCGCCGGCTCAGCGACCATCGATATCTGGCAGGCGACACCTACACGATCGCTGACATCGCCGTATGGCCCTGGTATGGCGCACTGGTGCGCGGGCATCTGTACTCGGCGGCTGAATTCCTTTCCGCCCATGAATACACCCACGTGCTGCGCTGGGCGGAGGAAATAGCCCAAAGACCAGCAGTGAAACGTGGCCGGCGGGTAAATCGTGTCTGGGGTGACGAGGCTGATCAGCTTCCCGAGCGCCACCGGTCGTCCGACCTGGATTAGCTCGGCTGCGTTCCGTGATCTCTAGATTGGTGGTAACACGGTTGCTGCTGGCCAAAGCCGATCTCAATCAAGGCGTATGGCCACCACTTCAGCCATCAGCCTTCTGCCCCGCTTCTGCCAGTATCAACTGGCCGTAATCGGCCGATTCTGTTGAAAAACTCCGTTCGAGACTTCTGCCCACAAAAGTGCATTGCGTACTCTGAAATCTGAGTCATTTCCGTGGCAGAACTGCCTTGGATTTCACTTAGCAACGCGCAAATCAGCCACTTTTTGGGCTATGGAAAGGTGGTTCCGCCCAACACCGCCTTTTTCAACAGAATCGGCCAGAAGCAGCCATTCAGAATGATGGTCTTCGACTCAAGGTAAACAGTTATTAGGGGCAGACCGTCAAACCGGCTCCTTGGGCAACCTCCAACCTCCGCACCATGCCCATCGCCCCTAACTGAGGGGCCTGCTGCCGTAGTAGTGTTAAGCGTTGACCGAGCGTCGTAGCGACGACGGGGGCACCCCCAGCAAGCGCATGAAGCTGCGCCGCATGCGCTCGACGTCGCCAAAGCCACATTCGGTGGCCACGCGTTGTACCGAGTTGGCGCCGTCCTCGAGTGCAGTGCGAGCGGCCTCGACGCGCAAGCGCTCAACGGCCTTGGCCGGGGTAACGCCGGTCTTGGCGCGGAACTCCCGCGCGAAATGACGCGGGCTCATGCAGGCGATGGCCGCGAGATCTTCGACGCTATGTCGCTGCGCGAGATGGCAGCGTACATAGTCGAGCAGCACGTCGAAGCGGTCGTGCGAGCCCTGCATCGTGAGCAACGCGGAGAACTGCGACTGCCCGCCTGGCCGACGGTAGTAGACGACCAATTCCTGGGCGACGCTGCGTGCTAGCTCGTGGCCATGGTCCTCGGCAATCATGGCTATCGCGAGGTCGATGCCGGCGCTGATTCCGGCACTGGTCCACACGGACTCCTCCTTGACAAAGATGCGGTCGGCGTCGAGATGCACGTCCGGGAACTGGCGCTCGAACTGCCCGGTGCGCGACCAGTGCGTCGTCGCACTGCGCCCATCGAGCACACCTGCCGCGGCGAGCAGCAGGCTGCCCGAGCAAACGCTTGCCACGCGTACCTGCCGGGCCACCGCGCGGCGCACGAAATCCAGCAGGCGCTCGTCATTCATTGCCTGATCGACGCCATCTCCGCCGGCTACCAGCAACGTATCGATGTCGGACAGCTGGGGCAGCTGTTCGGCCTGCCAGGCCACGCGCACCGAACTCTGCACCAGCCCAGGCTCGAGGGCTACGACCTGAATGGCGTAGCCCCCCGCCGCCTCGAAGGCCGCGATCGGCCCGGCCGCATCGAGCAGCTGGAAGCCTGGAAACACGAGCATGGCAACGCGGCGCGACATGGCAGTAATAGAGGTCTGGCTGGATATCCAGCCATAGAATTAGCCCAGGGCGCTAGCCGCGTCAAAACCATCTGCTCCTCCCGCCGTAGGAAGAGCGAAACTGGCTTCAATCGCAATGACTGCTTACATCTGGAGAGCCCCAAGAGCTAACGGCTGTTAAACCTTCTTGAAGCGCCACCATCTGCAGCGCGGGTATGCCGCTATTGCCGCACTGCTTCACCACGAACTGTAGCCGGCGCTGGGCTTATGACCGGCCACTTCCTTACGTTGCGGATTCGGCACTTAGCGCTGCTCAGCAGGGCTACGTAGTCGCTCAAGAAACTCCACATAGACCCGCGCTGTCAGCGTCGGCGCCTCCATCATTGGCAAGTGTCCGATCCCAGGTAGTCGCCGCACCTGCGCCTGCTTCAGCCGCGCGCGCAGCGCCCACGCGCCCGATGCGTCGAACAGGCGGTCTTCCTCGCCCCATAACACCAGCACGGGCACGCGCAGTTCGCCGATACGCGCGTCAAGCAAATACCGGTCCTGCAGTTGCTCGTTCCACAGTCTTTGGTTCGACGTCGCGCCACCGATCGCATCGGCCCGAGCCGCGTGCAGGATCGGATACGGCAGGAAGGGGCGCTGCTCGAATAGCAGCGCGAGCATGCGCTCGAACGCCGCCTCGTCCCTCGCGATCAATGGGCTCTCACCGGCCTCGATCGCTGCGTCCATCCGACTGCGTCGGGACGTGCGAATGCCGTGCGGCGCGCCGATGAATGCAAGGGTGGCAACACGTTGCGGTGCGCGCATCGCGAGCAGCGCAGCCAGGGTGCCCCCCATCGAGCTGCCGGCAATATGGACACGCTCGAGGCCCAGGCGCTCGAATAACGTCTCAAGCCGTGGCAGCTGTGCGGCATAGCCGTACGACTCGCCGGCTAAGCGACTGCTGCCGCCGAATCCGGGAAGATCCGGCACGATGACGCGGTAACGGTGAGTGAGTTGCCGCGCAAAGTCGACCCAGTGGTCCTTCTCACCGAAGATGCCGTGCAGCAAGACCACCACCTCGCCCTGGCCACCCTCCAGATAGCGCACCTCATGCGTGCCTAAACTCACCGCTCGCTCCGAGAGCCCGGCGACAGCGCGGTTTAATTCGACCAGAGGCGGTTTCCACAGTGCCGGTGCCAGATAGAAGGTTGCCAAGGCGCTGGTCAGCAGCGTGACGGCCAGGGCGGCCACGCATTTAAGCTTCAAGATGGAATGTCTCCTGCAACTCGGCGCTCATTGAGTAGCCAATTGCGAGGCCGTGGCGATCAGGCGGTGATAGAAGGCGATCATCTCGGCGTAGTTTTCGATCGAGATGCGCTCGTTGGTGCCGTGAAAGCGCGACAGGTCGCCCTCGGTCGCGCGCACCGGCGAGAAGCGGTAGACGTGGTCGGCGATTGGCAGCATGTGGCGCGAGTCGGTGGCCGCTACCATCAGGCCTGGCGCAACGATGGTGCCCGGAAAGATCTCGCGAATGGTGGCGTTCATCAGGCGGTACGAGCCCGACTGCGTGCCGGAGATCGGCGAGGCTTCGGAGACCATGCCCTGACGACTCACCTGCACGGAGGGGTTATCGATAACCGCATGCGTATGCTCGATCACCTCGTCCTGAGTGTCGCCAGGCAGCATGCGCACGTTCACGAGCGCCTCCGCGTGCGCGGGCACTACGTTCACCTTGTTGCCCGCGTGAATTACCGTCAGCGCCGACGTGGTGCGCGTGAAGGCATTCGAACTCTTGGTCTTCTCGAGTTCGCGCTTGACCAGCGGGCCGAACAACCACAGGTTGGACAGCAGCACGCGCTGGACTCCGCGCATTTCGGGGGCGAGGGTGTCGAACATCTCGGCCGCCACCCCGCCAATCGCGGCCGGCATGGGGTTCTGCTCAAGGCGCGCCAGCGCGGCGCTGAGCAGGCCGATGGCCGTCTCGCGCGGAGGCATCGAAGCATGGCCGGGCTCATCATGCGTGGACAGCGACAGCGTCATGATGCCCTTCTCGGCCACGCCGATCAGCGCAACCGGCTTGTCGAAGCCCTTTAGCACGCCCTTGGTTATCAGCGTGCCCTCGTCCATGACGAAGTCCAGTTGGACCGACCGCGCTGCCAACAGCGCGGCGATCTCTTTCGCGCCGCGACTGCCGCCGACTTCTTCGTCGTGGCCGGCCGCGATGTAAATCGTTCGCCTCGGCCGGAAGCCCTGGGCCAGCAGGGTTTCTATGGCCTCCAACATTGACAGCAGATTGCCCTTGTCGTCCCAGGAACCTCGGCCCCAGATATAGCCGTCCTTGATGGTGCCCGCGAAGGGATCGACAGACCAGTTCTTCTCAGTGCCTTCGGCGATGGGTACCACATCCTGGTGCGCCATCAGCATGAACGGCTTGGCCTGTGGGTCGCTCCCCTCCCAGGTGTAGAGCAGGCTGTAGCCTCCTACCAGTTCGCGCTTGAGCGTGCGGTGCACCAACGGAAACGCGTCCTGCAGGTGTTTGTGCAGCTTGAGGAACTCGGCCGCCGCATGGTCCGGCTTGCCGTCGTACGAAACGGTGCGCAGCCGCACTGCCGCGGCGAGCCGTTCAGCGGCTGCCAGGCCATCGATCTCGGCATGCGTCACTGCCTTCACCGCAATCTGCTTCGACTCCTTAAGATAAGTGTTCGCCACTAGCGCGAGCGCCAGGGCCACCAATGCCGCCAGTAGCCCTAGTAACGATTTTTTCAACATCAGTGAACTCCTCCACGAAACTGCTTGATTGCGGCTCACGGGGCATGCTTCGGCTGGGCCTGACTTCGATGGGAGCCACATAAACAAGCCTGCACCGGCGATCGCCGGCACGCTGCTACTGCCGCGCCACAGCCTCGGCGATGCGCGCTTCGACATAAGCCACGCGCTCGGCCTGCAGCGCGCACAGGTGCTCGACCAGCGCAGGGCCGGCCTTCTCGGGTGAGCCGCAGTCGAACGGCGGCTCGGGGTCGTACTCGAAGGCCAGTTGCAGTGTCTTGGCCACGTCGTCACCGGCCAGTTCGGCGGCCAGGGCGAGACCGAAGTCGATGCCGGCCGTCACCCCGCCGCCGGAGATGCGATTGCGGTCGCGGACGATGCGTCTTGCCACAGGCTCCGCACCAAAGCGCGGCAGGTACTTGCGCCACATCCAGTGGCACGCCGAGCGGTAGCCCTGCAGCAGCCCGGCGGCGCCAAGCAGCAGCGCACCGTTGCACACCGAGGTGACATAGCGCGCGTCCTCGCCGTGGCGGCGCAAGAAGGCCAGCGTATGGCTGTCGTTGAGTTGGTCGCCAATGCCGAAGCCGCCGGGCACACACAGCACGGTCAGTGGCGGGCAGTCGGCGAAGGTTGTGGTCGGCACGATCTCGAAGCCAACGTCGGTGACCACCGGATCGCGGGTCTTCCACACCAGATGCACTGTGGCATCCGGCACACGGCTGAGCACCTGGGCCGGCCCGGTCAGGTCGAGCTGGGTGACATGGGGAAAGAGGAGGAATCCGATGTGGATGGGGGTGTTCATCGTGCACCTGGCGACGTAGTGAGGGCAGGCCACCAGAATCGTCGCCTGGCGCTATGGCTGCAATGTCGCACTTACAGCTTTTTCTGCCATCAATATCGAACCGTGCCGAGCACGTTGCCAGAGTTGTGGACCTCGACACCGACCACGAGCATGTCGCGCACTAACCCCGCACAAGTCTGCCCTAGCAACGCTTGGCCTTCGCTGTGCAGACTACGAAGTGGCCGGCGCGGTAACGCCCTCTACAGAGCCGGTATATGCATACGACTGCACTGACAGCGGGGTAGCATAAACAGCCTCGGCTTTTCCCAAGACAGTCCCGGCAGTGTCCTCGGCTCGTGGCGTTCTGCCTCGGCTGAGGCTACGCCACTATGGCCTCTAATCAATTCCCGCTGTCTGCTTCGCGGCAACCGGCTCGCTCCTGGTCCAGAGGCGGACAGATGTACAGCGACCGCATGGTTTCGACACATGCTCGCCTAACGGCATCCAGTCACCTCAGCGCGGCAAACTTATTCGCGCGAGCTCGGCAAAGTACCGGGCACCAGTGGCTAAGATGGCGTCGTTGAAATCGTAGTTGGCGTTGTGGAGCGGGACAGCTCCGTCTTGCCCTGATGCGCCATTACCGATGAAGACGAAGCACCCTGGCACCTTCTGGATGAACGCGCCGAAATCTTCCGAGATCATCACGGGCTGGACATCCGCGTCCAGTGACGCACTGCCGACGACGGTACGCGCCGCTTCGACAGCGATGGCGGTATTGGCGACCCAGTTAACGGTTGGCACGAATTCATGCGTGTATGTTAGCGCTGATGCGATTTTGACCCAGGCTTCTGATTTTGACTGACCCAAATGCAGCCTCCGAGATCCCGCGCAAGGCCATCGTTTGCTGAGTACTCGGGCGGGTCAGTGAATTCCGGCAGCCTGGGTCAAAATCGCATCAGCACCAACAGACACGTAACAGCAGTACCCAAGAACAAGCGAATACTGGCCCATCTTGCGGTAGATCCAAGAAAGCTTCGAGACGCACACGGATCATCGTTCCCTTCAAACTGACCTAGAAACGGGCCTTGGCCGCCTGCTGGCGGTCGAAGGTCTGGCTTTCCTGATAAACTTGCCGGCCATCGCGCATGATCCGGATCTGCGCCGTATAGCCGAACGTCCCGTCCTTGCGTTTCCGCTTCCTGATAGTCGCCATAGGTTATTTGGTACATGAGCTTTCTGGGTTGGTGCATTGTACCAGTGACACCCCAAAAACAAGCGGAAACAGCAGAAAACGGCAGGAAACCAGAAGTACCGAGATGCCCCCAAGATCAGCCTCTACGCCAGCAACCACGCGCCCTGCTCTGTCCCGCCGCTTCTCCGTGGCGCCGATGATGGATTGGACGGACCGCCATTGTCGTTTCTTCCTGCGCCAGCTGTCGCAACATGCCCTGCTCTACACCGAAATGGTGACCACGGGCGCGCTGCTGCGTGGCGACCATGAACGCTTCCTGCGCCACGACGAGGCGGAGCATCCGTTGGCGCTGCAGCTGGGTGGCAGCGTGCCGGCAGAACTGGCGGCCTGCGCAAAGATGGCGCAGGAGGCGGGCTACGATGAGGTGAACCTGAACGTCGGCTGCCCCAGCGACCGGGTGCAGAACAACATGATCGGCGCCTGCCTGATGGGCCATCCAGCACTGGTCGCCGATTGCGTCAAGGCGATGCTCGATGCGGTGGTGATTCCGGTGACGGTTAAACACCGCATCGGCATCAATGGCCGGGACAGCTACGAGGAACTCTGCGACTTCGTCGGCCAGGTGCGTGAAGCCGGCTGTCGCAGCTTCACCGTGCATGCGCGCATCGCCATCCTGGAAGGACTTTCGCCCAAGGAGAACCGCGAAGTTCCACCGCTGCGCTATGAGGTGGCAGCACAGTTGAAACGGGACTTCCCGGATCTGGAGCTGATCCTCAACGGCGGCATCAAGACCCTCGACGAATGCCGTGAGCACCTGAAGATTTTCGACGGTGTGATGCTGGGTCGCGAGGCGTACCACAACCCCTACCTACTCGCCGAAGTGGATGCCGACCTGTTTGGCTGTGCCGGTCCGCAGATCAGCCGCGCCGAAGCCCTCCAAGCCATGCGCCCCTATATCGAACGCCATATTGAGGAAGGTGGCGTAATGCATCACATCACCCGCCATATGCTCGGCCTGGCCCAGGGCTTTCCCGGCGCCCGACGCTTCCGCCAGTTGCTGTCGGTCGACGTGCACAAGGTCGCCGACCCGCTGGCGTTGCTGGATCAGGCGGCGGAGCTGCTGCGCGGCCGCTGAGTGGAGATCGACGCTTCCCAGGCCGGTGCCAGGCGAAAACGACTGCCACCCCGGGCGACCACCAGGCCGCGATCCACCATGCGCCCCAGTACCTGACGTACGCTGACCAGCGACAGCGGCTCACCTGCCTCCACCAGGCGCTCATGAAGAGCGCGGCTGGGAATGTCGCTACCGTCCTGAGAGGCGATGCAGAGTATTTCCAGCACCTTGAGACGCAGCATGCTGGTCTTCAGCCCTGCCTGCTGCAGCATCTGCCGCACCTGGCGGTGATCCAGGTTCAGAAGACTTCGCTCCTCCCTCAGGCCCATGGGCGGCGGGACGACCTGCTTGGCTCGGGGCAACGCATGTACTCGCATCAGGACCTCCTTGTTGATCATTGGCTTGCGTGGCGCAAAGCTTCGGGCCGAATCTCCTGCCGGCCTGTTTCCCGACGTTCTCGGGCTCTCATAGAAGAAGACGGACGAGCGAGGAAAAACCGCAATAAGAAAGCGAAATATTTTTCCCTGGGGAACCTGCTCCCCCCTTTTCCCGGTCTGTTGAGTTGGGCAGGCCAATGGCCTGTAAAAAGCCCTTACGCCCCCGTTGAGCAGCCCCGGCAGCTCGGGTAAGGTCGGATCATCCGCCACGACAAGGTTTCGCCATGACCTCCAAGCTGGACCAACTCAAGCAATACACCACTATCGTCGCCGACACCGGCGACCTCGACGCGATTGCGCGCCTGAAGCCGGTCGACGCCACCACCAACCCTTCCCTGCTGCTGAAAGCTGCCGCCATGCCGCGCTATGCCGAATTGCTCGACAGCGCCATGGACGGCGCCGGCGATGACCTGGGCTTGGCCTGCGACCGTTTCGGCGTGGCTGTAGGCCAGGAAATTCTCAAGGTGATACCGGGGCGCATTTCCACCGAGGTGGATGCCCGCCTATCCTTCGACACCGATGCCACCCTGCGTCGCGCCGAGCGCCTGATGGGTCTCTACGAAGAGGCCGGCATCGGTCGTGAGCGTGTACTGATCAAGATCGCCTCGACCTGGGAAGGCATTCGCGCCGCCGAACAGCTGGAGCGCGCAGGCATCCAGACCAACCTGACCCTATTGTTCAACTTTGCCCAGGCGGCGGCCTGTGCCGACGCCGGTGTCTTCCTGATCTCGCCCTTCGTCGGCCGCATTTACGACTGGTACAAGAAAGCCGAAGGCCGCGACTTCGCAGGCAGCGAAGACCCTGGCGTGCAGTCTGTCTCACGCATCTACCGCTACTACAAGGCCAATGGTTACCGGACCGTGGTGATGGGCGCCAGCTTCCGCAACCTGGGACAGATCGAGGCACTCGCCGGCTGTGACCGACTGACCATCAGCCCGGAGCTGCTGCAGAAGCTGGCTGACGATCACGGCGCTCTGGAGCGCAGCCTGGCTCCAGGAAGCGACGCCGAAGCTCGCGTCGTGCTGGACGAAATAGCCTTCCGCTGGCAGCTGAACGAGGATGCCATGGCCACCGAGAAGCTGGCCGAAGGCATTCGCCTGTTTGCTCGCGACCAGGAAAAGCTGGAAGCCCTGCTCGCCTCCCGCCGCTGAAACGCGAACGCGCGCAGCGGTTGCGGGCTGCGCGCGTTTTCATTTGCGGAGAAGTAACGACGGATCAGTGGCGTTCGAGTGCGCTGACCAGGTCGTGAAAGGCTTCGCGGTTGGACTCATTGAGTCCCATGAGAATTCGATGGGCTTCCAGCACCTTGGTGCGGACCACTTCCTCAGTCTGGTCCTGCGGCGGCAGGTCTTCCAAGCATTCCGGGCAAGGTATTGGCGTCCCGACGATATTGAACACCTGGTCGAATCCCATCGACTGCAGCAGCCGCGTGATATCGGGATGGGTGGTCACTACCGTGGGCAACAGGCCCACTTTCTGCCGCGAAAGGATCGACAGCTTGGCCAGAAGCCCCAGGGTGGTGCTGTCGATGCTCTGGGTTTCGGTCAGGTCGATCACGATCGCCGAGAAATTCAGCGCCGAGAAGATCTTTTCAATGGTCGCATCCAGGGCCGAACACAGGGTCAGGCGGATTTCCCCGACAAACTTCAGGACGAACGTCCCATCCTGCTCGGCAAACTGGATTTTACCGGTACTCATGCAAGGTTCCTGCTCAAAACCAGCAAGGCGATATCATCCGGCATCTCGCCCAAGCTGGCCAGTCCAAATACTTGTCGCAAGCCATCCAGACTGCCACCTGCCGCACAGACCATCTCTGGCAGCGCGGCTTCCTTATCTTTGAGGGTATCCCCGGGTAAAAGGTCCAAGATCCCGTCGGAGAGCAAGGTCAGGCTGAAGGACGACGGCAGATCGATGACCCGATCATCATAGCTCGCCTCTTCGAACAGCCCCACTGGTAGCCCCTTGCCGGCCAGGTAGGAGGCTTTGCCCTCGCTATACAGCACCGGCAGCGGCAAATGCCCACCAATGCTGTACGTCAGTTGACCGCGCTCCTCGTCGATCACGCCACCGAGCATGGTCACGTGCTTGCCCAGCTTGGTATTGATCAGGCCGCGGTTGATGTGTCCAAGCACCTCGGAAGGTCTGAACTCAGGCAACATGCCATTACGCCGGGACTCATAGAGCAGGCGCGTTGTCATGAATTTGAGCAGAACGGTCACGAAGGCCGAGGACGCGCCGTGGCCGGAAACGTCCGCCAGGTAGAAGGCAACCCGACGGTCGTCCACACGGAAGTAGTCGACGAAGTCCCCTGAGAGGTACAGCGACGGGATGATCTGGTGGGCGAAACGCAGGCCGTCCACTTCCCAAGGCGTCACCGGCAACATGTTCATCTGCACCTGGCGCCCGGCGTTCTGGTCTTCCTGCAGCAGGTGCAGGCTGGCTTGCAGCTCCCGGTTGGCGGATTCCAGCTTTTCCCGGTAGCGGCGGTTTTCCAGACGCAGGGCCGCGCGATCGAGCGCGCGACGCACCGAATGTTCGAGAACGGCCAGGTCTTCCAGGGGCTTGATCAGGTAGTCCGCCGCGCCCAGGCGCAGAGCTTCGACAGCATCGCTCATGACGCCGGCGCCGGAGACCACCAATACAGGGGTTTCTGATTCCAGTTCGGAAATGCGACGGATCAGCTCCAGGCCATCGACCTGAGGCATGCGCAGGTCGCAGATCACCAGATCCGG
Source organism: Pseudomonas sp. OTU5201 (assembly GCF_038440135.1). Classification (NCBI taxonomy): domain Bacteria; kingdom Pseudomonadati; phylum Pseudomonadota; class Gammaproteobacteria; order Pseudomonadales; family Pseudomonadaceae; genus Pseudomonas; species Pseudomonas sp. OTU5201. Next base: position 42,292 of record NZ_JASATC010000036.1, read on the forward strand.
GCGCTCCTGCTCGAAAACCTGCAGCCCTTGCAGGCCGTTACTGGCCTGCCGAACGCTGAATCCACTGTCTTCCAGATAGGCCGCGAGGCTTGCGCGCACTACCTCGTCGTCATCAATAATCAGCAGCTTGGCACTGGGATTGTGCATGGAGTATCCAGGCAAACGGCGCCAGGGATGGGTTGTTGTAGCACCCGACCTAAGGCCCGAGCACGAGTACGGGGGTTCGCTTTACGGCGCAGACGGTACTCCCATCCGCAGGGCGATTCAAGCTTGCGCCGCGAGTCGGACTCTGCCTTTACACCTGAAATCGCTGGAAGTTATAAGGGGCTCAGCCCCACTCCATGACGAGAAGAGGATCAGCGCGTGAGCCTGGACGACCGCAACTACAGCGAGAAGCGCGACTTCATCCGGATGCAGGTGCAGACAAAAGCCATCCTGGAACACGCCGGCCAGCAGTACCCTGCCCTTTGCCTGGACCTTTCCAGCACGGGGATGCAGCTCGAAGTGAACGCCAAACTGGCAGTTGGCGATCGCGTTCGCGTGCTGATCCCTTCCGAGCACAGCGCGCTCAAGGGCCTGGAAGCCGACACCGAAGTGGTGCGGATCGGCGAGAATGAAAACGGCAGTCGGACCCTCGGTCTGGCCATAATCAGCATGCGCTAATCGTAAAAGCCAGAAACGAAAAAGGCGACCCTGAGGTCGCCTTTCTTCATGATGCCGAGATCGGACCAGCAGACTTAGAAGTCGTCCTCAACCTCGCCATCCTTCACCTTGAACTCACGGTTCTGCAGGTAAGCGTTGCGGATGAAGATGTACTTGTCACCGGTGATCAGCTTCTCCGCGGACAGCAGGCTGGCGCGGGTATCCACGACATCGACCCCACGGGTCACGTTACGGGTCGGCACGTGGTCGATGTAGGGGTAAGGTTCGAGGAAGGCATCCGGAATCTTGCCGCCAGCATCTCGTACCGTGCTCGGGCCGAGGAACGGGATCACCAGATAGGGACCGCTGCCCAGGCCCCAGTAACCGAGGGTCTGGCCGAAGTCTTCGTCGTTGCGCTGCAGGCCCATGTGGGTGGCCACATCGAAGAAACCGAGCAGGCCGAAGGTGGTGTTGAATACCAGCCGGCCAGTGTCGACACCGGCATTGTGGAACTTGGCCTGGAATAGATCGTTGGCCAAGTTGCCGACATCTCCGACGTTGTTGAAGACATTGTGAATGCCGTCTTCGAGGAATTGCGGAGTCACCGCCTGGTAACCCTGGGCGATAGGCTTCAGCGCGTAGGTGTCGAGGGTGTCGTTGAAGCGGAACATCGCACGGTTGAAGCCCTCCCAGGGGTCATCCTCAGCGGCGCTGGCAGAGACGGGTAGTACCGCCAGGGTAACGCAGGCCAGTACACGGCCCAGATGATCGAGCCACCGAGTACCGATCAATCGCATTGCAGACTCTCCTTGAGAAAAGTAGTGTGGCGGCCCGCCGCCCAGTCAGGGCGCGCAGTATAAGGCCATCGCCCGTATTGGGCAGCATAGCGGACTGCCAGCATGCCGAAAAAACCTTGCTTCATGTCGCACGCATTCCCGTTCGTTGGGGCGATATGGACAGCTACGGCCACGTCAACAACACCCTCTACATCCAGTACCTGGAAGAAGCGCGGGTAGCCTGGTTCGAGAGACTCGGGATCGCCATGAACAACGTGTCCCAGGGTCCGGTGGTACTACAAACGCTGCACACCTGCCTCAAGCCCGTGGCGCATCCGGCTACCTTAGTCATCGAACTTCATGCAGGCCCCGTGGGCAACAGCAGCCTGGTGGTGGAGCACCGACTGAGCACCCGTGAAGACCCGCCCCCCTTTACGGCGAAGGCCATTGCAAGCTGGTCTGGATCGACCTCGCCACAGACAGATCGGCTCCCGTGCCTGATGACCTGCGCCTGGCCATGGGGGCTGGCCAGCGGCAGTAACCTCGCTGTCATCCAGGGCGGTTAGTCTGCGCCAGACCTCGTCAGGATGACGCTGATGCCCCAGAGCCAACCGCCCGCCTTCACCGCCCTCCTATTCGGCCTTTCCGGCTGCCTGGTGGACTTCGGTGCCCGCACCTTGCCGCTGGCACTAGCCCGATTGTTGCCGGACTGTCCGGCACCGCGCCTGGCGGAAGCTGCCTCCCTGCCCCTGCGCGCCGCCCTCGACTGCGCACTTGGCTCCCCCGCCAGCGAAGAGCTGTTCCAGGCGCTCCAACAACAGTTGCTGGACGCTGCCGGCGAACACGCCGAAGCCGTCACCAACCTCGATGAGTTGGCCAACCTGGTGAGTAGCACCCAGGTTCCCTGTGCCTGGCTCGACGACCTGCCCACCCCAGCCAGCTGGCGCCTGGCCACCCCTCTGCCCGCCTGGCTGAGAGGCAGTGAAATCAGCAGAGCGCGTCCCTGGCCGGCGCCGGACAGCTGCTGGCAAGCCCTGGCAGGGCTTGGCGTTTCACGCCTGGAAGGCTGCGTGCTAATAAGCGCCAATCCGCGCCTGCTGCTGGCCGGGCTGAATGCCGGACTCTGGACCATTGGCCTTGCCACCAGCGGCCCCCTGTGTGGGTTGGCACCGGCGGACTGGCAGGCGCTGGACAGAGCCGAGCGCGATCGACTGCGCGCCGCCGCCACCCTGGAGCTATACCGCCTGGGCGCCCATTCGGTGATCGACCACCTGGGTGAGCTCGCCCCCTGTCTGGCGGACCTCGCCTACCGCCGCGACAAGGGCGAGAAGCCCTGAGTGCAGAATTTGTATTTCAGGCTTGATCCGAGTCAGGCAGGCCTGTCCCGCCTGGATTAATCTCTAAGGCATGAGGGACCTTTGCCCCAGTGGCCAGGTCAACTCCTGAGACATTCGCAAAGGGAGAAAGACATGCCTGAACGCCTGCAGCAGCAACTGCAACAACTGCGCGACCAGTTGGCCGAGGAACCGCCGCTGGATGCGGAGGAACGCGCATCGCTGATCGAGTTGATGCAGGAAATCGAACTGCGCCTGGCCCGCGACGCTGCCATGGCGCCAGATGCAACCCTGGTGGACGGGGTCAACCTGGCCATCGAGCGCTTCGAAACCCGTCACCCCACCCTCGCCGGAACCTTGCGCAATATTATGCAAAGCCTGGCGAATATGGGCATCTAGTCCGCCCCAAATGAAAAACCCCGACTTCGAGTCGGGGTTTTCGTTACTGCCGCACCAGCCGGCGATTATCAGCCTGCACCGTGTGGGTGCTGCGGTACGGGTTGATGTCCAGCCCGCCGCGGCGCACGTAACGCGCATATACGGTCAGCAGCTCCGGCACGAGCAACCTCTTGAGGTCGAGGAAAATCCGCTCCACACACTGCTCATGGAAGTCGGCATGCTGGCGAAAGCTCACCAGATAGGCCAGGAAACTGGCGTGATCCAGCCGTTTCGCCCCGCGATACGCGACGACCACAGTGCCCCAGTCCGGCTGGCCGGTAACCGGGCAGTTGGATTTCAGCAGATGGCTGTGGAGCGTCTCTTCCGCCGTCTGCCCGGCTTCGGCGCGCAGCAGTTCGGGCTGCGGATGCTCGTAGCCGCCGATGGTGACATCCAGCTCATCAATGCAGATGCCTGGCAAGCTGGCGACACCCTCGGCTTCCACCGCTGTCAGGCTGCGTACGCGCACCGCGACTGGCGCACCGGCTGCCGCACTCAGGTCCCTAGCCAGCACCTGCTCCAGTTCAGCCGCACTGGCATAGACAGACTGGTTCAGCGAATTGAGGTAAAGCTTGAAAGACTTGGATTCGATGATGTTCGGCGAATCGGCCGGAATGGCGAACTCACCGATCGCGACCACCGGCTTGCCGGACGGCGTGAGCCAGGACAGCTCATAGCAGTTCCAGAAATCCACGCCCTGATACGGCAGGGTTGCGGCAGTCAGGCCCAGCTCGTTCCACTTGGTCACGCGGGAGATGGGGAACAGCAACTCAGGGCTGTAGGAGCTGACGTACTCGCTGGATTTGCCCAGCGGCGAATGTTCGGCGGGGTGATGCATGAGCGGGTGAACCTGAAAGTGCGGGAATCGCGCAATTGTATACAGTCGGGCGGCTGCTGAAAAATCTGCGGCACCAACGGCGTCGCTGCATTACAACTTTGTCAGCTTGCCCTGCCCGGCCGGCGAGCACGGTATAAAGCAGCAGACCAAGCCATGAGCCCACCATGAAGCTATTGATAGTCGAAGATGAACCCAAGACCGGCCAGTTCCTGCGCCAGGGCGTGCTCGAAGCCGGTCTGGCTGCCGACCTCGTCACCAATGGCCTGGAAGGCCGGGACCTGGCTCTGACCGGCAGTTACGACCTGATCATCCTGGACGTGATGCTCCCCGGCCTCGACGGCTGGCAGGTGCTACGCAGCCTGCGCCAGGCAGACCTGCAGACACCGGTGCTGCTCCTTACCGCACGGGATGCCGTGGAGGAACGCGTCCATGGCCTGGAACTGGGGGCAGACGATTACCTGATCAAACCCTTCGCCTTCGCCGAACTCCTTGCCCGCGTGCGCACCCTGTTGCGCCGTGGCGCCGCCGCGCCCCAGGAAACCAGCCTGGAACTTGCCGACCTGCGCATGGACCTGCTGAGCCGGAAGGTCGAGCGCAGTGGCCGTCGCATCGACCTCACCACCAAGGAGTTCTCCCTGCTGGAATTCCTGCTGCGACGCCAGGGCGAAGTGCTGCCCAAGACGCTGATCGCCGCCCAGGTCTGGGACATTCATTTCGACAGCGAAACCAACGTCATCGAAGTTGCCGTCCGCCGGCTGCGGGCCAAGCTCGACGACGATTTCCCCACCAAACTGATCCATACCGTGCGCGGCATGGGTTACGTGCTGGAGGCGCGCGAAAGCTGATGCGCGGACTCTCCCTCACAGCCCGTCTGGGTCTGCTGTTCGCCGCCTGCACGGCCACTGTGTCGCTGATCGCTGGGGTATTGTTCAGCCGCGCCAGCGAAGCGCACTTCATCGAACTCGACCAGCAACTGCTGGATAGCCGCCTGAGAGCCTTTCGCACTCTGGTCAGCGATGTGGACAGCCCCGCGGCCTTGGTGCCTCGTCTGAACGCTCTGCAAGCTGAGCTACGCCTGCATCCGGACTTGGCCCTGCGCCTGGAAGGCCACGACAACCGCTACTGGTTCAACAGTGCCGATGGCCTGCTCGCGCCGGGTCGTGACGGGCTGCATGACTGGCAACAGGATGGCACCGACTACCGGGTCTACAGCGCACTGTTGCGACCGGATGCCCCCAATTCGCCACGCCTCACGCTGGCCCTGGACATTACTCACCACCAGCACTTCCTCGAACGCATGCAGCGGCTGATCTGGCTCACCGTAGGGCTCTCCGCCCTGGCCACTGCCCTGCTGGGCGCCTGGGCAGCGCGCAGTGGCCTGCGCCCGCTGCATCGCATGGCCCAAGTGGCCGCCGGAGTGTCCGCCAGTTCACTGACCGCCCGCCTGCCCGACGATCAGGTTCCCCCGGAGCTGGTGGAACTGGTGCGCGCCTTCAATGCCATGCTGGCCCGGTTGGATGATGCCTTCCAGCGGCTCTCGGCCTTTTCTGCCGACATCGCCCACGAGTTGCGCACGCCGCTGTCCAACCTGCTGACCCAGACCCAGGTGATCCTCAGCCAGGATCGCGCGACAGACGATTACCGCGAAGCCCTGCATTCCAATCTGGAAGAGCTGCAGCGCCTGGCGCAGATGGTGGGCGACATGCTGTTCCTGGCCAAGGCCGAACACGGCCTGCTGCCTACCCGACGCGAGCCCCTGGAGCTGGCCGACGAACTGGATGCCCTACTGGACTACTTCAGTTCCCTGGCCGAGGACCGCCAGATCGCCATGAGTCGTAGCGGCGACGCCAGCTTCAGCGCTGACCGCAGCATGCTGCGTCGCGCGCTATCCAACCTGTTGGACAACGCCCTGCGCTTCACGCCGGAAGGCGGTCGGATCGAAGTCAACCTGACCAGGGACGCCCGCAGCCTGCAACTGACAGTGACCAACAGCGGTCCGGACATCCCCACCGAACTGCTGCCACGGTTGTTCGATCGATTCTTCCGCGCCGACCCCGCCCGCCGCGAGGGCCGCGAGCATGCCGGCCTGGGTCTGGCCATCACCCGTTCCATCGTTCGCGCCCACGGCGGCGATATCCGCTGCGAATCCGCCAACGGCCGGACATGCTTCACCCTGGAGTTTCCCACCCCCTGAAACGCAGAAGGCGCACCATCTGGCGCGCCTTCTCGACAGCTAACCCGGATCAACCCTGTGCGGTCGACCAGTCGATCATGCCGAACTGCCAGGTCGCCAGGATCAGCAGGCCGAAGCCGATGCGGTACCAGGCGAACGCCGCGTAGCTGTGGCTGCCGATGAACTTCAGCAGGCTGCGTACGGCAATCATGGCGAAGACGAATGACACCACCGAACCCAGGGCAAACACCGGCAGGTCGCTCGGCTGGAACAGGTCGCGGTACTTGTAGCCCGAGTAGACGGCGGCGCCAACCATGGTGGGCATGGCGAGGAAGAAGGAGAACTCGGTGGCGGCCTTGCGCGACAAGCCGAAGAGCAGGCCGCCGATGATGGTCGCTCCGGAGCGCGAGGTACCCGGCACCAGCGCCAGGCACTGGGCGCAGCCAACCTTGAGCGCATGCTTCCAGGTCATTTCGTCGACGGTTTCGGCCTGCACCTGGTGCTGTCGCTGCTCGGCCCAAAGGATGATCACACCGCCTACCACAAGGGCCGAAGCCACGGTGATGGGGTTGAACAGGTAATGATGAATCACATCGGCAAAGGCCACACCAAGGACCACCGCCGGAAAGAACGCCACCATCAGATTGAGGGTGAAACGTCGAGCACCGCGCTGGGTGGGCAACCCGACAACGACGTCGAAGATCTTCCGCCGATACTCCCAGACCACCGCGAGAATGGCCGCCAGCTGAATGATGATATTGAAGGCGATGGCCCGTTCACCGGTGAAACCCAGCAGGTCCGCGACCACGATCTGGTGGCCGGTGCTGGAGATCGGCAGGAACTCCGTCAGGCCTTCGACAACCCCCAGAATGATGGCCTGCAAGGCCGTCCACAAATCCATTGAAACTCTCCCCGAGGCGCGCTCTTAAGGCGGCCTTTTCGTTACGAATGCGCAGGTGATTGACACCACGAATGTGCCGAACGGCGATGAAACCAGGTGCCAGCAAGCAGGTTCCGGGACGAACGAGCCTTCAGCTTTGCCCCGAAGCGCCGAAATGCTAACAGAGAGCCAATGGGAAATCGCGGCTAAAGGCTGATTGATAAAAGCCAAGCCGCCTGCTCTGCTTCAAGCACGCAATCAATAACAAGAAACCAGGAGTTCCCGCCCCATGCACAGCTTGCGCAACCTGCCGATCAGCCGCCGTCTCTGGCTGATTCTCATCGTCGCGGTCTTCATGCTGGTCATCCTCGGCTTACTGATGCTGCAGCAGATTCATAGCGACCTCTACCAAGGCAAGGAGCAGAAGACCCGCCACGTGGTCGAGACGGCCACCAGCGTGCTGCAGTTCTTCCAGGCTCAGGAAGCCGCAGGCACCCTGCCCCGCGAAGAGGCGCAGAAGCAGGCGATGCAAGCGATCCGCACCCTGCGCTACGACAAGGGCGACTACTTCTGGATCAACGACCTGACGCCGCGCATGATCATGCACCCGACCAATGCCAAGCTGGAGGGTCAGGATCTCTCCGGCTACAAGGACCCCGACGGCAAGGCGTTGTTCAACGAGATGGCGCAGGTGGCCAAGTCACAGGGCGCCGGTTTCGTCCACTACCGCTGGCCCAAGCCCGGCGCCAGTGATCCCGTGCCGAAGGTGTCTTACGTGCAGTTGTTCGCGCCCTGGGGCTGGGTGATCGGTTCAGGAATCTACATCGACGACATGCAGGCCGAGTTCCGTGACCAGGCCATTCGTGCCTCCGCGGTAGGCCTGGCGATTGCCGCGTTCATGGCGCTGCTGGTCATCTTCATCGCCCGCAGCATTACCCGGCCCCTGAACCAAGTCGTCTCCGCCATGGCCCGGATCGCCAGTGGTGAAGGCGACCTCACCAGCAGCCTGGATACCCATGGCCGAGACGAAATCACCGCGCTAGGCGGCCACTTCAATGCCTTCACCGGCAAGCTGCGTGGGGTCATCCGCCAGTCCCTGGACGCGGCAAACGCCCTCGACCAGGCCGCCAGCAACCTCGACGGCATTGCCAGCCTGGGGCTGCGCCAGAGCGAACAGCAATCCCTGCAGATGGAACAGGTGGCCACGGCCATCAACCAAGTCACCTATGGCGTACAGGACGTAGCGAAGAACGCCGAGCACGCGGCCAGCGAAGTGCGCCACGCCGAAGAACAGGCTCGCCAGGGGCACGACAACATCGACAGCAGCCTGCGACAGATCGACCAGCTCTCCTCGACCATCACCAAGGCGGTGGACGTCATCCAGACCCTCGCCCAGGAAAGCGCCCAGATCGGCAGCGTGCTGGAGGTTATCCGCTCCATCGCCGAACAGACCAACCTGCTGGCGCTGAACGCCGCCATCGAAGCCGCCCGCGCCGGCGAGCAGGGGCGCGGCTTCGCGGTGGTGGCCGATGAGGTTCGCTTGCTGGCCCAGCGCACCCAGAAGTCCACGGCGGAAATCCAGACCATGATCGAGCGCCTGCAGCAGAACTCAGAGGCGGCGGTGCAGGTCATCGACGAGAGCAGCCGCGCCTCCCTCGCCACAGTGGAACGCGCCAGTCAGGCCGGCGAGAGCCTGGCGCAGATTGCCCAGGCGCTGCGCACGCTGACGGGTCTTAACGCCTCCATCGCCAGCGCCACCCTGCAGCAATCCCACGTGGTCGAAGACATCAACCAGAACGTCACCCAAGCGGCAGGCCTGGCCCATGACAGCGCCAGCGCAGCGGAACAGACCACCGACGCCAGCCAGCGTCTGGGTCAACTGGCCGATCAACTCACCCGCCTGCTGGGGCAGTTCCGGGTGTAACCACAACCAGCCGAAACCGCAGCAAGCCGCTACAATCGGCGGCTTTCTCACATGGAATTGGCAAGGTGTCTTCTTTCGAACTCAGCGCCGCGGCCCTCGGCGTGCTGGCGGTATGGCTCACTGTCCGGCAGAACCCTTGGTGCTGGCCGATCGGCCTGATCATGGTGCTGATGTACAGCTGGATCTTCTTCGAGGTGAAGCTGTACTCGGACATGCTCTTGCAGCTGATTTATGCCGTGTTGCAACTTTACGGCTGGTGGCAGTGGACCCGTGGCGGCCTCCAGCATGATGGTCGCCAGGTCAGTCGTCTGGGCGCACGACCACTGAGCCTGGGTCTGCTGGCGGGAACAGCCGGTAGCCTGGCCTTGGGCTATGGCATGGCGACCTGGACCGACGCCGCGGCTCCCTGGTGGGACGCTGCGCTCACGACCTTCAGCCTGGTGGCTCAGTTCTGGATGGCGCACAAACGCCTGGAATGCTGGCTGCTCTGGATTGTGCTCGACCTGCTCTTCGTCCTGCTGTTCCTCAGCAAGGGGTTGTATCTGACCGCCGCGCTCTATGGACTCTTCACCCTGCTGGCCATGCAGGGTTGGCGCACCTGGCGACGTGAGCTGGAGCCCGCTACGGCATGAAAGTACTGGTGCTTACCGGGCCCGAGTCCAGCGGCAAGAGCTGGCTCGCGGCGGAGCTGCAGGCCAGGTTCGGCGGCCTGCTGGTGGGCGAGTACGTGCGCCACTTCATCGACCACGAGCAGCGCGACACGTGCTATGCCGACATCCCGGCTATCGCCCGTGGCCAGCTCGATTGGGAAGACCGGGCACGCGCCAAGGCGCCTCCCCTGCTGATCCTCGACACTCACCTGCTCAGCAACATCCTCTGGAGCCGCAAGCTGTTCAACGATTGCCCCGACTGGCTGGAAGCCGAGCTGCGTGCACGCCATTACGACCTGCATCTGCTGCTGAGCCCGCAACACGTGGAATGGGTCGACGACGGCCAGCGCTGCCAGCCGGAGCTGACCGAGCGCCAGACCTTCTTCGAGGATTGCCGCACCTGGCTGGAAGGCGCGGGCCAGGCCTTTGAGGTGATCGAGGGCGATTGGGAGACGCGCCACCGGCAGGCCCTGCAGCAGGTTAATCGCTGGCTACGCTGACCTAAAGCGCTGCAAATCAATGTAGGCGCCAAGCTCCGGCACGGCATCAACCTACGAGGCTCGCGCAGCCGGCAGTTCGATGCGCACCCGCAAGCCACCCAGCGGGCTTTCCTGCAGGCTCAGGCTGCCATTCCAGGATTCGACTACGTCACGCACGATACCGAGCCCAAGACCGTGCCCGGCTACGTGCTCATCCAGCCTCGCCCCACGCCCAATGACTTCCTCGCGCTTGTCTTCGGCAATTCCAGGGCCATCGTCGTCCACCATCAGACTGTAACCGCCCTCCCCGCTGCGAATGGTCAGGTTGACCTGGGTTTCCGCCCACTTGCAGGCGTTATCCAGCAGGTTACCCAGCAGTTCCAGCAGGTCCTCCCGGTCCCAGGGCAGTCGCAAACCCTCGGGGGCGTCCCAGTCCAGGTCCAGCCCACGGTCGTGGATCATCGCCAGGGTGGAGAACAGGCCGGGCAGTTCCTCGGTGCAATCGAAGTGCGCTCCTGGCAGCGCCTCGCCAGCCAGGCGCGCACGCCCCAATTCGCGCGCCAGACGCTGCTCGATCTGCGCCAGTTGTTCACGCAGGGTCGCGCGCAAGGCGGGTTTATCTCGCAGCTCTTCACGGTCGGCCAGGCTGACCAGCACCGCCAACGGCGTCTTCAACGCATGACCAAGGTTACCCAGGGCGTTACGGGAACGCCTGAGGGTGTCCTCGGTGTGGTTAAGCAGGTGGTTGACCTGTGCCACCAGAGGCTCCAGTTCCTCGGGAGCGTGACTGTCCAGCTCACTGCGCTGACCTTGCTGCAACTGTGCAATCTGCTGGCGAACATCCTCCAGTGGACGCAATGCCCGGCGCACTGTGACGCGTTGCAGGGCGAGGATCAGCAGCAACCCGGTCACGCCCAGGGCAAAGCCCGTCCACTGCACTCGACGGAAGCTTTCCAGTATCGGTGTGTAGTCTTGCGCCACAGAAATTCGCACGGTCCGCCCGAAGCGTCGGTAATCGCCGCGCCAGGTTAGCAACTCCTGATCAACGGGCCCTGGCAGCAAGCTATCGGCCAATCCCTTCTGTTGAGGCATCGGTAGCTCCGCATCCCAGAGCGAACGGGAACGCCAAGTCTCTTCGCCCAGGTCAATGATGAAATAGCGGCCGGAATAGGGTTGCTGATGGGCGGGATTCAGACGCGTCTCGTCGAGTTGAATCCCATTGGGGCCTCGCACCAGGGCACTTAGCAGCAGCTCGGCTTCGCTGCGCAGGCCTTCGGCCAGGTAGCGCCGCAGCCCCAGGTCGAACAACCAGAGACTCGTCTGCGCCAGGACCAGTCCCACCACCAGCAGCACACCAACCAGTCCGAGGCTGAGCCGGCGCTGGATCGACCTCATCGGCCCTCACCGGTGAAGCGATAGCCCTGGCCGCGACGGGTTTCAATGACCTCACGACCCAGCTTGCGACGCAGGTGATTGACGTGCACTTCGATCACATTGGAATCCCGTTCGGTTTCACCGTCGTAGAGGTGCTCGGCCAGGTGGCTCTTGGACAGAAGCTGGCCAGGGTGCAGCATGAAGTAGCGCAGCAGGCGGAACTCGGCGGCGGTCAGTTGGACCTCCTCGCCATTTCGGCTGACACACTGGCGCCCCTCATCCAGCTGCAGACCCGCCGCCTCCAACTGCGGCTGGTTGGCCAGGCCGTGCGCGCGACGCAGCAGCGCCTGGATGCGCAAAGCCAGTTCCTCCGGGTGGAAAGGCTTGGTCAGATAGTCGTCGGCGCCCGCCTTGAGCCCATCAATCCGCTCGGCCCAGGAACCGCGTGCAGTCAAAACCAGCACCGGGGTCGACATGCCACCCGCGCGCCATTCCTGCAGCACCTCCAGCCCCGGCTTACCAGGCAGGCCGAGGTCGAGAATGATCAGGTCATAGGGTTCGCTGGCCCCCTGGTGCAACGCGTCGCGGCCGTCGGCCAGCCAGTCCACGGCGTAGCCTTGGCGACCAAGGCTGTTGGTCAGCTCATCGGCCAGGGGTACATGGTCCTCTACCAGCAACAACCGCATCAGTCGTCTTCCTCGTCCTTCAGAATGCGCCCGTCGCGGGCATCCAGTTCCAGCTCACGTACCGTACCATCGGCGGTGACCAGCTCCACCTCGTAAATGTAGACGTCGTCCTCCTCTTCCAGCTCGGCCTCCAGCAGGCGCGCCCCGGGATAAAGCCCCAGGGCGCTGCGCAGAAGCTGGTCGAGGGGCAGAATGACGCCCTCTTCACGGAGCTTGAGGGCCTCGTCCTGATCCAGGTCCCTGGCCACCGCCTCGAGGGCGAAAATGGCCAGGATCAGGGTAATGATCCCACTGTAGCGAAGGATCCAGCGCATCAGTCGTCCTGGTGATCCTTGAGGATCTGACCGTTGGTGGCATCAAGTTCCAGGTCCCACTGCACCCCCTGGGCATCACGCAGTTCAACCTGGTAGATGTAACGGCCGTATTCCTCTTCCAGTTCGGTTTCGTTGATGGTGCCGCCGGGGTGCTTGCCAATGGCGGCGGCATTGAGTTTCTCGAACGACTGGATGGTACCGGCATCACGCAACTTCAGGGCTTCGTCCGGGCCGAGATCACGAGCCTGGGCGATACCAGCGGTGGCAGCGAGCGTAGCAATGGCGAACAGAGCAGCGAGTTTCTTCATGAGTCATCTCCTCGGGAGCTTGTGTGCTTTCGATGGGAGCAAGATACCGGGGACGACTTAATTGAAGCTGAATTCGCCTTAAGACTTGGGACGGATCATTCACAAACTGAAGAAACTTGGCCTTGACGGGGTCGCCACTATAATCGCTGCCTTGCTTCCAGGAGACTGGCATGAGCGCCATCCAGATCAAGTTTCCCGCCCTCACTCTGCGAGCAGGACGTCGCGCCCTGGCGCACATCCGTGGGCAGGGACTAAAGCCGGCGGATGTCGGCATCCTGCCGGGTGCGGCGGGCGGCCCCAAGGCACTGGGTATCCAGGGCCTGGACCTGGCGCTGTTCGGTGAGTGGCTGCCGCGTGCACCGCGTGAGCGCGCCTTGATCGGCGCGTCCATCGGTTCCTGGCGTTTCGCCAGCGCCTGTCTGCCAAACGCTGTCGACGGCATTCGCCGTCTGGGTGAGCTGTATACCAGCCAGCGATTCCCCAAAGGGGTGACCATGGCGGAAGTTAGTCGCCTTTGCCGCTTGATGCTGGATGAGCTGCTCCAAGGCCAGGACGCGAAGGTGTTGGCCACGCCTCATTACCGCCTGAACGTCGTCGTGGTGAAGAGCCGCGGCCTGCTCGCCCACGACCGCCGCGGCGCCCTGGGCCTGGGGCTATCGTCGGTAATCGGCAGCAACCTGCTGGGTCGCCCGCACCTGGCACGGCACTTCGAGCGGGTCATCCTCCACGATGCGCGACAGAACCCACCGCTGGCACCGCTGTCCGACTTCCCCTCACGCTTCCACGCACTGGACACGGGCAACCTGCGCCACGCCCTTCTCGCCTCGGGCTCGATCCCCATGGTGATGGAAGGTGTGCGGGATATCCCGGGGGCCGGCCCCGGCACGTACCGCGACGGCGGCTTGCTCGACTACCACCTCGACCTGCCCTACAACCCGGGCGGGGTCGTGCTCTACCCGCATTTCACCGACAAGGTGGTACCCGGCTGGTTTGACAAGGGGTTGCCCTGGCGCAAGGGCGATGCCGAGCGACTACAGGATGTACTGCTGATTTCTCCCTCGTGCGAGTACCTGGCCACGCTGCCTCATGGCAAACTGCCAGACCGCAAGGACTTCAAGCGGTATCTGGGCAACGACGCCGGCCGCGAGCGCTATTGGCGCAAAGCCATGGCAGAGAGCCAGCGCCTGGGCGATGAGTTCCTCGAACTGGTGGACAACGGCGAGCTAGGCGAACGCTTGCAAAACCTCTGACCTGGGACGCACGGAGCGAAGGGAGTACAGGGATGAAACTCGCAGTTGCCATCATCCATGGCATCGGCAACCAGCAGGACACGCAGAATGCGGAGGGACAACACGCATTCGCCCAAAACCTGATCGCTGGACTGCGCAAACGCCTGGGCGTGGAAGCGGATGACATCGCCTTCCAGTCACTCTACTGGGCGAGCGTGCTGGACAAACGCGAGTTGGACTATCTGGAGAAGCTCGAACACGAGCCGGTGCGCTGGCGCTGGATGCGGCGCATGGTCACCCTCTTCCTCGGCGATGCCAGCGGTTACCGCAAGGTCAGCCAGGCATACGACACCACCTACGAGCAAGTCCACCAGTGTGTGCGCAACGGTCTCAATGCATTGCGCGCCAAGGTCGAGCCGAATACCCCGCTGGTGTTACTGGCTCACTCCCTCGGCGGACACATCATCTCCAACTACATTTGGGACCAGCAGAAGCTCAATGCCACACCGAGCTGCCCGCGCGATCCCTTCATTGCCATGGAGACCCTGGCAGGCCTGATCACCTTCGGCTGCAACATCCCGCTCTTCACCTTCGCCTATGACCCGGTCCAGCCGATCCGTTTTCCGGGCCACTGTCTCGATGAACGCCTGACGGGCTCGGCACGCTGGCTGAACGTCTACGCGCCGGCCGACTTGCTCGGCTACCCGCTTCGTCCAGTGCAAGGCTACGCTGCCGTGGTGCATGAAGACCGCCCCATGGCAGTGGGCTCCTGGTTCCGCCGCCACACGCCACTGAGCCATCTGGAGTACTGGAACGACGCGCGTTTCCAGGACTATCTGGCCCGCCACCTGCGCGAGCTGCTGAGGGCTTGCACCAGTACTTCCCCATCACAGGAAACAGCTCAACCGGGCCTTCCATCCAACCTGGGCGTGCACAGCAGCACCGCGTAGTGCCGCAGGAACAGCGCGAAGGCCACCGCCCAGCACAAGCCCGCCAGCCAGAACGCCGGACTGCCCAGCAGCGGAAGCAGCAGCACACGGGCGACGGCTCCGAGGTTGAGCAACGCGAATGCCGTCCCCATCGCCCGTGGCGCGTCCAAGGGACGACCACTGTGACCCAGGCTGACCCGCGCGATCATCGCCAGGATCAATCCCCCCATGGCCCCGACACCCAGCGCGTGCTGGGCCTGGCTCGGGTTGTCCAGCTGCCCGAGATGCCAGGCCGCCAGGGCCAGGGGCGCCACGGCCAGCCAGGCAAAGGCCAGATGCAGCGGCCAGAGCAGCGTCACCCGCCAGATGCCAGCGTCGTACCAGCGCGCCAGGCGCAGCAGGTTGCCAAGGCCCGGCAGCAAGCAGAGGATCGCCAGCCAGGTCGAACGCTGCAGGCCGGGGCCCGCCGCGAAGCTGGCGGCCAGGAGGACGCTACCCACCAGGCAGCTCCGGTCCAGCCAGGGCCAGGCCTTGGCCTGCTGGGTGCGGCCCAGGCCACGCTGTGTGAAGAACGGAATCACCCTCCCGCCGATCAGCCCCATCAACGCCGCCACCAGCCAGAGCGCCGCCAGCACACCCTGGCGCTGCAGGGCTTCGTTGCCGACAGCCAGCCCCCAGAGCACCAGGGCATCGGCCACCGCCAGCAGGCTCAGGACCAGCGCCACGGGGTAGTTGTTGCGCTGGCGCACGCGCCACAGGCTGCGCATCAGCACCAGGGCCACCGCAGGGAGGAAGACCAGCTCCAGGGGAATCAGCAGCGTCAGGGGTGCGCCCAGTACCCAGGCCAGGCGGGCAGCCAGCCAGAGCAGCGCCAGGCTGGCCAGGGCACGACCGCGCAAGCCGGGATTGCCGGTCCAGTTCTGTACGGCGGTGAGGAGGAAGCCGGCAATGATGGCTCCGCCGAAGCCGAACACCATTTCGTGGCGGTGCCAGGCGAGCCAGCCACCCGCCGGTTGCCAGGGGCCGAGCCAGCCGTGGAGCGCCATCAGCCAGAGCGGCACGACCAAGAGTGCGAAGGCCGTGCCGAAGAGAAAGAAGGGGCGGAAGCCCAGCCGCCAGATCGGCCGGATCGCCAGCTCCCGCGAAGCATCAAGCAATTGCACAGGCTAGCTCCCGTTGTTCCTTGCGCATCTGGTACTGGGCGGTCAGGCGCATCACGTAGCCCAGCTTGATCAGGGTCGGCCCGAGGATCGACAGGCCGTGGGCGCCAATCACCATCAGCAGGCCCAGGTGCGCGTCGAGGTAGTAGGCCCCGACGATGCCGAGCAACAGTTGGGTCAGGCCGGTCCAGAGGAACAAGTGGGAGAGTTGCAGCAGGCGTTGGGGGCATCCGAACAAACTGGTCATGATCTCGCACTCCTCATTGGGTTGCCCGGTGCTCCTTGGCGCCGGGCGATTGGGGTTAAGCCTCCAGCGCAGCGGCCGGTCCGAAGAACTCGAAGTGGCTCTGGGCTTCCGGTACACCGAGTTCGCGCAGGTGCTTCTTGACCTGGGCCATGAAGCCCTTCGGGCCCAGGAAGTAGGCATCCAGGTCACGCTCGGCGGGCAGCCACTGGGCCAACCGCTCACGACTCAAGAATCCAGTGGCGTGGGGCTGGTCATCCGCATGGGGCTCGCTGTAGCAGAAGAAGTGGTTGAGCTGCGGGATGGCCGCGGCCTTCGCTTCGATCCAGTCGCGGAAGGCATGCACCGCACCGTTACGCGCGCAATGGATGAAGTGGATCGGACGGCCACTGTCCTGGGCGGCTTCCAGCATGGCCAGGGCCGGGGTGATGCCGACACCGGCGGTGATCAGCACCAAGGGCTTCTGGCTCGGCCGCAGGATGAAGTCGCCGGCCGGTGCGAAGAGCTCCAGCAAGTCCCCTTCCTGGACACGGTCATGGAGGAAGTTGGACACCTTGCCGCCCGCCTCACGCTTTACGCTGATGCGGTAGTCGCGGCCGTTGGGGGCAGCCGACAGCGAGTAGTTGCGTCGCGCCTCCTCGCCATCGATATCCAGGCGCAGGCCGATGAACTGGCCGGGGGTAAAGTCCATCACCGCGCCGCCGTCTGCCGGCACGAAGTAGAAGGAGGTGATCTCCGCGCTTTCCTGCACCTTGCGCTCGACGCGGAAGCTGCGGCCACCACGCCAGCCACCGTGGGCCTGGGCGCTCGCGGCATACACCTCTTCCTCGGCGCCGATCAGCAGCCCGGCCAGCAGGTTGTAGGCTTCGCCCCAGGCAGAGATGACTTCGTCGGTAGCGATCTCTTCGCCCAGCACTTCGCGGATGGCGCGCAGCAGGCAGGTGCCGACGATCGGGTAGTGCTCCGGCAGAATCTGCAGGGCAACGTGCTTCGCGACGATGCGGTTCACCAGCGGGCCCAGCACTTCGAGTTGGTCGATGTGGCGGGCGTACATCAGCACGCCGTTGGCGAGGGCGCGGGCCTGGTCGCCGCTGGCCTGGTGGGCCTGGTTGAACAGCGGACGAACTTCCGGATACTCGGAGAGCATCATCTTGTAGAAGTGAGTGGTCAGCGCTTCGCCGCCGGTTTCCAGCAGGGGAACGGTGGACTTGACGATGGCACGAACTTGGCTGGACAGCATGTTGGGACTCCGTTATCGGGTTGGTTCGTTCTGCCTGTTCTACTCCATCATTCGTGCCAACTTTTTACTCCATATAAATCAATAACTTATGTTTAAACGAGTTTTTCTGACTACACTAGCAGACAAGTCATAACGACATATTGGAGTCATAATGACACCCCATCCCCTGCTGCAGACCCTGATCCCCCTGGTCAGCGACCTGTCCCGAGAACTCCCCGAGCGCGAACGCTATCGGCGCCTGCTGGAGGCCCTACGCGGGCTCCTGCCATGTGACGCCACCGCCCTCCTCCGACTGGACGGCGACCAGTTGGTGCCCATGGCCGTAGACGGCCTCAGCCAGGACACACTGGGAAGACGCTTCAAGGTGTCCGAACACCCTAGGCTGCAGGCCTTGATGGAGAGTCGTGGCGTTACCCGCTTCGCAGCTGACTGTGGCCTGCCCGACCCCTACGACGGCTTGGTTGAAGGCCACCAGGAACATCTGGAAGTCCACGATTGCATGGGCTGCCCGCTCTACCTCGACGATCGCCCCTGGGGCGTCCTGACGCTCGACGCAATGGATCCGTCGCGTTTCGACGGGCAGGACCTGTACGTTCTCGAGGATTTCGCCAGCCTGGCGGCCGCCACGGTGAAAGCGGCCGAGCGCATGGACACGCTTACGCGTCGCGCCCAGGACGAGCAGCAGTTGGCAGAAATCTACCGCCAAGCCGCCGGGCAGGTCCGTCCGCAAGAGATAATCGGTCAGAGCGCCACCCATAAGGCGCTGGTGGAGGAAATCAAGCTAGTAGGTAGCAGCGAGTTAACGGTACTGATCAGCGGCGAAACTGGAGTCGGCAAGGAACTGGTCGCTCAATCCATCCATAGCCGCTCCCTGCGGTCCCGGCACCCTATGATCAGTCTCAACTGTGCCGCCCTGCCCGATACCCTGGTCGAGAGTGAGCTGTTCGGCCATGTACGAGGCGCTTTCTCTGGTGCTGTGAGCGAGCGCAAAGGTAAGTTCGAACTGGCCGATGGAGGCACCCTGTTCCTCGATGAGGTGGGCGAGTTGCCCCTGGCGATTCAGGCCAAGCTGCTGCGGGTGCTACAGAGCGGACAGCTGCAGCGGGTCGGCTCGGATCGCGAGCACCGGGTCAATGTGCGGGTCATCGCCGCCACCAACCGCGACCTCGCCGAGGAAGTGCGTTCCGGCCGTTTCCGGGCAGACCTCTATCACCGGCTCAGCGTCTACCCCCTGCGCGTTCCTCCCCTTCGGGAACGCGGACGCGACGTCTTGCTGCTGACGGGCTTCTTCCTCGAAGAGAATCGCGCCAGGCTTGGCTTGCGCAGCCTGCGTCTCAGCCAAGATGCCCAAGCTGCGCTGCTCGGCTACGACTGGCCTGGCAATGTACGGGAGCTGGAGCACCTGATCGGCCGCGCTGCTCTCAAGGCCCTGGCGGCCTGCACCGAGCGCCCCCGAATCCTCACCCTGACGGCCAGCGATCTCGCACTGCCTGGCAACCAGCCCTCGGCAACCACGCGCCTGGTGGAAGAACCGGAAGTTGCAGCGAACTGCGATCTACGTGAGGCTGTGGACCGCTACCAACGCCAGTTGATCACCGCGAGCCTGGAGCGCCAGGCACAGAACTGGGCTGCAGCGGCCCGCGAACTGGGCCTGGATCGCGCCAATCTGCTGCGTCTGGCCAAGCGACTAGGCATCAAGTGAAGGGCTGGCTCGTCCGGCATTGTCTGTCTTTTCAGTCAGGCCGCCGGAGAGCTGGTAAAATCGGGGCTTTCCAGCTTTGGCCGGAACACCGGCCATCATCTCAAGAGCGTTACTCAAGTGGAAATTTTCAAGGAATTCATATTCGAAGCCGCGCACCGGCTCCCTCACGTACCCGCGGGTCACAAGTGCGGCCGCCTGCACGGTCACTCCTTCCGTGTGGCCATCTATATCGAGGGAGAGCCCGATCCCTATACCGGCTGGATCCGCGACTTTTCCGAGCTCAAGGCGATCTTCAAGCCACTCTACGAGCAGCTCGATCACAACTACCTCAACGAAATCCCCGGCCTGGAAAACCCCACCAGCGAAGTCCTCGCCAAATGGATCTGGCAAGAGCTCAAGCCCCTGCTCCCGGAGCTCTCACGCATCCGTATCCACGAGACCTGCACCAGTGGCTGCGAATACCGCGGCGACTGACAGAGCATCAGAAATGCAAAAGGCCACCTTATTAGGTGGCCTTTTTTCTGGATACAGCCGCCAGATCACTCGCATCCGCCGCCGCCCTGCTTGTCGATGCAAACTTTCCCGCGCACAAAGACAAACCCCCGACCCGCTTACGCGGATCGGGGGTTTGAGATAGAAGCTTGACGATGACCTACTCTCACATGGAGAAGCTCCACACTACCATCGGCGATGCGTCGTTTCACTGCTGAGTTCGGGATGGGATCAGGTGGTTCCAACACTCTATGGTCGTCAAGCAATTCGGTTGGGATCTCGTCTTACGACGAAATCCCGAAATCTACGGCTTTCACTAAT
>NZ_JASATC010000037.1:0-57224 GCF_038440135.1 Pseudomonas sp. OTU5201
GGGGGGGGGGGGGGGGGGGGGCCGGGGAGGCCCGCCTGGCCTGTCAGTTGTCGTCGAGGAATTTTTCGGCGTCCAGTGCGGCCATGCAGCCCGAGCCGGCGGAGGTGATGGCTTGGCGGTAGACATGGTCGGCAACGTCGCCGGCTGCAAATACGCCCGGGGTGCTGGTGAGTGTGGCATTGCCTTCGAGGCCGCCCTGGACGATCAGATAGCCGTCGCGCATTTCCAGCTGACCCTGGAACAGATCGGTGTTCGGCTTGTGGCCGATGGCAATGAAGACGCCGGCCAGCGGCAGCTCCTTGATGCTGCCGTCCGCAGTGCTCTTCAGGCGCACGCCGGTCACGCCGGTGTTGTCGCCCAGCACTTCATCCAGTGTGTGGTTCCAGTGCAGGCGCACATTGCCATTGGCGGCTTTTTCGAACAGCTTGTCCTGGAGGATCTTTTCGGAGCGCAGCTTGTCACGGCGGTGGATCAGGTGCACTTCCTTGGCGATGTTGGACAGGTAGAGGGCTTCCTCTACTGCGGTGTTGCCGCCGCCGACCACGCAGACCACTTGGTTGCGATAGAAGAAGCCGTCGCAAGTGGCGCAGGCGGAAACGCCCTTGCCAGCGAAAGCTTCCTCGGACGGCAGGCCGAGATACTGGGCCGAGGCGCCGGTGGAGATGATCAGGGCGTCGCAGCTGTAAGTTCCGCTGTCACCCTTGAGGATGAAGGGGCGCTTCTGCAACTCGGCGGTGTGGATGTGGTCGTAGACAATCTCGGTGTCGAAGCGCTCGGCATGTTTTTGCATGCGCTCCATCAGGGCGGGACCGGTGAGGCCTTCGATGTCGCCCGGCCAGTTATCCACCTCGGTAGTAGTGGTCAGTTGGCCGCCGGGCTGGATGCCGGTGATGACCACTGGCTTGAGGTTGGCGCGAGCGGCATAGACGGCCGCGGTGTAGCCCGCCGGGCCGGAGCCCAGGACGATCAATCGGGAATGCTTGACTTCACTCATAAAAAGGCTCCATAAGTCTTTGTCACAAAAGAGAATGCATGCTCCAATTGAGCATTACGCAAATCGTTGGCGGCTATGCTACACCGAAGCGCGAGACGTCGCCAAAACGCCGGAGCGACAATCCGTTCCCGCATGGCGTCGCGCGGGCAAATCCGTACAATGGGCCACGTTCCGAATGGGTTGGAGCCCGTGATGGCGCACTGCCAGCGGACTTTCACCCTCGACCGACTCTTGAACGCGCCGCGGGCGCAGGAAAAGACGCGTTTTGAAGAATTCCACGACCAGAGCCCAGATCCCTGTCTGGCGCCAGCAATTGCATTATCGCCTCAAGGAAGGTGCGTTGATCGCGCTAGGCGCAGTCTGCCTCTACCTGTGGATGGCGTTGCTCACCTACGATTCCTCAGATCCGGGCTGGACCCACAACAGTAACGTCGAACAGGTGCAGAATGCTGCCGGCCGCCTGGGTGCCTGGTTCGCCGATATCCTGTTCATGGCCCTTGGCTATTTCGCCTATGTTTTTCCGCTGCTGCTGGCGATAAAGACGCTGCAAGTCTTTCGTCATCGCCATGAGCCCATTGACTGGAGCGGCTGGTTGTTCTCCTGGCGGCTGATCGGGCTGGTGTTTCTGGTGCTGTCCGGCTCCGCGCTGGCCGATATCCACTTCCAGGACCACGCCGGGCTGCCGGCCTCTGCCGGTGGCGCCCTGGGCGAGAGTCTCAGTCATCTCGCGGTCAACGCGCTGAATGTGCAGGGCAGCACTTTGCTGTTCTTTGCACTCTTCCTGTTCGGCCTGACCGTGTTCACCGACCTGTCTTGGTTCAAGGTCATGGACTTGACCGGCAAGATTACCCTTGACCTCTTCGAACTCATCCAGAATGCCGTCAACCGTTGGTGGAGCGCGCGTCTGGAGCGCAAGCAACTGGTGGCCAAGTTGCGTGAAGTCGATGTGCGTGTGAACGAAGTCGCCGCGCCGGTCGTGCCTGACCGCCGCGAGCAGGCCAAGGTCAAGGAGCGCCTGATAGAGCGCGAAGAAGCCCTGACCAAGCACATGACCGAGCGCGAGAAGCGCCCAGCGCCAGTGATAGCGCCGCCGCCGCCGCCCAAACCTGCCGACGCGAGCAAGCGTGTGCAGAAGGAGAAGCAAGCTCCGCTGTTCGTCGATACGGCCATCGAAGGCACTCTGCCGCCCATTTCCATTCTCGATGCGGCCGAGAAGAAGCAGAAGAGCTTCTCTCCGGAGTCATTGGAGGCCATGTCACGCCTGCTGGAAATCAAGCTGAAGGAATTCGGTGTCGAAGTGATCGTGGAATCGGTCCATCCAGGCCCAGTGATCACCCGCTTCGAGATTCAGCCGGCCGCAGGTGTGAAGGTCAGCCGCATCTCCAACCTGGCGAAAGACCTGGCCCGCTCCCTGGCGGTGATCAGCGTCCGCGTGGTGGAGGTGATTCCAGGCAAGACCACCGTTGGTATCGAGATACCCAACGAGGATCGCCAGATCGTGCGTTTCTCCGAGGTGCTTTCTTCGCCTGAATATGACGACGCCAAGTCGCCGGTCACTCTGGCCCTGGGCCATGATATCGGTGGCAAGCCGATCATCACTGACCTGGCCAAGATGCCCCACCTGTTGGTGGCGGGTACCACTGGCTCCGGTAAGTCAGTGGGCGTGAATGCCATGATCCTGTCGATTCTGTTCAAGTCCACGCCCGAGCAGGCGCGGATGATCATGATCGACCCGAAGATGTTGGAGCTGTCCATCTACGAAGGTATCCCGCACCTGCTTTGCCCGGTGGTTACCGACATGAAGGAGGCTGCCAACGCCCTGCGCTGGAGCGTTGCCGAGATGGAGCGGCGCTACAAGCTGATGGCCGCCATGGGAGTGCGGAACCTGGCGGGCTTCAACCGCAAGGTGAAGGATGCCGAGGAAGCAGGGACGCCGTTGACCGATCCTCTCTATCGCCGCGAGAGCATGGAAGACGAAGCGCCCCTGTTGAAGACACTGCCAACCATCGTGGTCGTTGTCGACGAGTTCGCCGACATGATGATGATCGTCGGCAAGAAGGTCGAAGAGCTGATCGCCCGCATCGCCCAGAAGGCACGTGCCGCCGGCATCCACCTGATCCTCGCCACCCAACGCCCATCGGTGGATGTGATCACTGGTCTGATCAAAGCCAACATCCCGACTCGCATGGCGTTCCAGGTGTCCAGCAAGATCGACTCGCGCACCATTCTCGATCAGGGTGGTGCGGAGCAGTTGCTTGGCCACGGTGACATGCTTTACCTGCCGCCGGGCACAGGCCTACCGATTCGTGTCCATGGCGCTTTCGTTTCCGACGATGAAGTCCATCGTGTGGTCGAAGCCTGGAAGCTGCGTGGTGCCCCGGACTACATCGAAGACATCCTTGCGGGTGCGGATGAGGGGGGTGGCGGCTTCTCCGGTGGCGAGGGCGGCGAAGGCGGAAGCGAGGGCAGCGAGGACGACCCGCTCTACGACGAGGCCGTACGCTTCGTGACCGAAAGCCGTCGCGCATCGATTTCTGCAGTTCAGCGCAAACTGAAGATTGGCTACAACCGCGCCGCGCGCATGATCGAGGCGATGGAAATGGCCGGGGTGGTGAGCCCCATGAATGGCAACGGGTCGCGCGAAGTCACTGCGCCGGCACCGGTGCGAGACTGAACCGAAACGGATTTTTGACGAGGATTTCCATGCGACTGATCCGCATGCTCTTGGTGGCTGTACTTGGCCTGGCGGCCCTGAACGTCCACGCCGACGACAAGGTGGCCATCAGCCGCCTGACCGAAATGCTGAACAAGGCTCAGACCATCAGTGGTCGTTTCTCTCAGCTGACCCTGGATGGTTCCGGCACTCAACTGCAAGAAACTTCCGGCGAACTCTCGCTGAAGCGGCCAGGTCTGTTCCGCTGGCATACCGATGCGCCGATGGAGCAATTGCTGGTGTCCAACGGAGAGAAGGTGTGGCTGTACGACCCAGACCTGCAGCAAGTGACCATCCAGACTCTGGATCAGCGCCTGACCCACACTCCGGCGCTGCTGCTGTCCGGCGATGTCTCGAAGATCAGTGAGAACTTCGACATCACACACAAGGAGGGCGGTGACGTGGTGGACTTCATCCTCAAGCCCAAGGCCAAAGACACTCTGTTCGACACCCTGCGCCTGTCGTTCCGCAACGGTGTGATCAACGACATGCAGCTGATCGACAGCGTCGGACAGCGCACCAATATCCTCTTCCTTGGGGTCAAGATGAACCAGGCAATCGATGCCGCGCAGTTCAACTTCAAGATCCCGGAAGGCGCCGACGTCATCCAGGAATAATCTGTAACGCCCATGGACCTCTTCCGCTCCGAACCCATCGCCCAGCCTCTGGCGGCGCGCCTGCGTGCTGCCAGCCTGGATGAGTACGTAGGTCAGGAGCACTTGCTGGCACCGGGCAAGCCCCTGCGTGAGGCGTTGGAGCAGGGCGCACTGCACTCGATGATCTTCTGGGGGCCGCCCGGGGTCGGCAAGACGACCCTGGCCAAGTTGCTGGCCCAAGTCACCGATGCCCACTTCGAAACCATTTCTGCTGTGCTCTCCGGGGTCAAGGAAATCCGGCATTCGGTTGAAATTGCCAAGCAGCAAGCTGCTCAGTATGGGCGCCGTACCATCCTCTTCGTGGACGAGGTGCACCGTTTCAATAAGTCCCAACAGGACGCCTTCCTGCCCTATGTGGAAGACGGCACCCTGATTTTCATCGGTGCTACCACCGAAAATCCGTCCTTCGAGCTCAATAACGCTCTGCTTTCTCGGGCGCGTGTCTATGTGCTGAAAAGCCTGGATGAGGCTGCCCTACGCAAGCTGGTGGCGCGTGCGTTGAATGAGGACAAGGGGCTTGGCATGCGTAAACTGAGTCTGCCGGACGAGAGTTTTTCCATTCTGATGGCTGCAGCGGATGGTGACGGTCGACGCCTGCTCAACCTGCTGGAGAATGCCTCCGACCTCGCCGAAGACGGCGGTGAGATTGGGGTGGAGTTGCTGCAGAACCTGCTGGGCGATAGCCGTCGCCGCTTCGACAAGGGCGGGGAGGCGTTCTACGACCAGATTTCCGCCCTGCACAAGTCGGTGCGTGGGTCTGATCCGGATGCTGCGCTTTACTGGTATGCACGCATGCTCGATGGCGGCTGTGATCCGCTCTATCTCGCCCGGCGTGTGGTGCGGATGGCCAGCGAAGACATCGGCAACGCCGACCCTAGAGCCCTTGGTCTGTGCCTGTCGGCCTGGGATGTGCAGGAGCGTCTTGGCAGCCCCGAAGGCGAGTTGGCGGTTGCCCAGGCGATTACCTACCTGGCCTGTGCACCGAAGAGCAACGCTGTCTACATGGCATTCAAGGCCGCTATGCGCGATGCCGCTGAAAATGGCTCGCTTGAAGTGCCGCTGCACCTGCGCAATGCACCGACCAAGCTGATGAAACAACTGGGTTATGGCGAGGAGTACCGTTACGCCCACGACGAGCCCGATGCTTACGCGGCGGGGGAGGACTATTTTCCCGAGCAGCTTGAGCCCCGCCAGTACTACCAGCCGGTGCCCCGTGGCTTGGAGCTGAAGATCCGTGACAAGCTGCAACATTTGCATAACCTCGATCGCAACAGCCCCTGGCAGCGGAGAAAATAGTGATCGGACTGATTCTGGCCGTCTCCGTCGGTGGTGTGGCGGGCACGCTGCTGCGATTCGCTACGGGCAATCTGGTCGCAACCTACTGGCCACGGTACTTCTACGCCGGTACCCTTGCGGTCAATATCGTCGGTTGCTTGCTGATCGGCTATTTATATGGCTTGTTCCTGTTGCGCCCTGAAGTGCCGCTGGAAATCCGTTCCGGCCTTATGGTGGGGTTCCTGGGCGGCCTGACGACCTTTTCATCCTTTTCCCTCGACACGCTGCGCCTGCTGGAAAGCGGCCAGCTGCCACTGGCCATTGGCTATGCAGCGTTGAGCGTGCTGGGTGGCCTGCTCGCCACTTGGGCTGGCCTGATACTGACGAAAATCTGAGAGACGAGAACCTGACATGCTCGATGCCAAACTGGTCCGCACCCACCCACGGGATATCGCGGAACGCCTTGCCACCCGCGGCTTTGAACTGGATGTAGCACGCCTAGAAGCGCTGGAGAACCAGCGCAAGTCCGTGCAGACCCGCACCGAACAGCTGCAGGCCGAGCGCAATACCCGTTCCAAGTCCATTGGCCAGGCCAAGCAGCGCGGCGAAGACATCGCACCGCTGCTGGCCGATGTGGACCGCATGGGCAGCGAGCTGGAAGAGGGTAAGCGCGAACTGGAGAGCATCCAGGTCGAGCTGGATAACCTGCTGCTGAATATCCCGAACCTGCCCCATGAGTCCGTTCCGGTAGGCGAGGACGAGGAGGGCAATGTTGAAGTGCGCCGCTGGGGTACCCCACGCAACTTCGATTTCGAGGTCAAGGACCACGTAGCCCTGGGCGAGCAGTATGGCTGGCTGGACTTCGAAACCGCCGCCAAGCTTTCCGGCGCCCGTTTCGCCCTGCTGCGTGGCCCTATCGCGCGCCTGCATCGTGCCCTGGCGCAGTTCATGATCAACCTGCACGTCACCGACCACGGCTACGAAGAGGCCTACACGCCTTACCTGGTTCAGGCTCCGGCACTGCAGGGCACTGGTCAGCTGCCGAAGTTCGAGGAAGACCTGTTCAAGATCTCCCGTGAAAACGAGGCGGATTTCTACCTGATCCCGACTGCCGAAGTGTCCCTGACCAATATCGTCTCCGGCGAGATCGTCGATGCCAAGCAACTGCCGATCAAGTTTGTTGCCCATACACCGTGCTTCCGCAGCGAAGCTGGTGCATCGGGTCGCGACACTCGCGGCATGATCCGTCAGCACCAATTCGACAAGGTGGAGATGGTGCAGATCGTCGAGCCGTCCAAGTCCTTCGAGGCTCTGGAAGGTATGACCGCCAACGCCGAGCGTGTGTTGCAACTGCTCGAGCTGCCGTACCGCGTGTTGGCTCTTTGCACTGGCGACATGGGCTTCAGCGCCACCAAGACTTACGACTTGGAAGTCTGGGTGCCTAGCCAGGATAAGTACCGTGAGATTTCTTCCTGCTCCAACTGCGGCGACTTCCAGGCCCGCCGCATGCAGGCGCGTTACCGCAACCCGGAAACCGGCAAGCCCGAACTGGTACATACCCTGAATGGCTCCGGCCTCGCCGTCGGCCGTACCTTGGTCGCTGTGCTGGAGAACTATCAGCAGGCTGATGGCAGCATTCGCGTGCCCGATGTACTCAAGCCCTACATGGGTGGCATCGAAGTCATCGGCTGATTGCCCGCCCCCTGCCAGGCAGGGGCAATGGAACGCCCAACCGCCCGCGTCGCAGCCAGGCTGCACGCGGGCGGTGACCGTTAAAGCTCCACCTCCACCCGTTATTGCTAGAAGGCGCTGCTATGGATTTCCTCCCGCTGTTCCACAATCTTCAAGGGCGCCAGGTGCTCGTGGTCGGTGGGGGCGAAGTGGCCCTGCGCAAGGCGCGTCTGCTGGCGGATGCCGGTGCGCGTCTCCGGGTGGTCGCGCCGCAGATCGACGCGCAATTGCTGGAAATGGTCGAGCAGAGTGGCGGTGAATCCCATTTGCGCGGGTATCAGGATGTGGACCTCGATGCCTGTGTGCTGGCAATTGCCGCCAGTGATGATCAAGCGTTGAATGCCGAAGTGTCGGGCCAGGCTCAGGCGCGCGGCATTCCCGTCAACGTGGTGGATGCCCCCAAACTCTGCAGCGTGATCTTTCCTGCTATTGTCGACCGTTCGCCGCTGATTGTTGCGGTTTCCAGCGCCGGTGACGCCCCCGTCCTGGCGCGGTTGATCCGTGCCAAGATCGAGACCTGGATTCCCGCCGCTTACGGTCAACTGGCCGGGTTGGCGAAGAAGTTCCGCAACCAGGTAAAGACCTTGCTTCCTGATGTGCAGCAACGTCGGGTGTTCTGGGAGGAGGTTTTCCAGGGGCCAGTGGCCGAGCGCATGCTGGCCGGGCAGGGCGCTGAAGCTGAGCGTTTGCTGGCTGAACGAGTTGCCGGCGGCGCTCCCAAGGCCCTGGGTGAGGTTTATCTGGTGGGGGCGGGGCCGGGTGATCCCGACTTGCTGACCTTCCGCGCCTTGCGCTTGATGCAGCAGGCAGATGTGGTGCTCTACGACCGTCTCGTCGCGCCGGCCATCATCGAACTCTGCCGCCGTGATGCCGAGCGCATCTATGTAGGCAAACGCCGCGCCGACCATGCCTTGCCTCAGGACGAAATCAATCGCCTGCTTATTGAACAGGCCAAGCTGGGTAAGCGGGTACTGCGGCTTAAGGGAGGCGATCCTTTCATCTTCGGTCGAGGTGGCGAAGAGATCGAAGAGCTGGCAGCCAATGGTATTCCCTTCCAGGTCGTGCCCGGCATCACTGCTGCTTCCGGTTGCTCTGCCTATGCGGGTATTCCGCTGACTCACCGCGACTATGCGCAATCCGTGCGTTTCGTCACCGGCCACCTGAAGGATGGCAGTTGCGATCTGCCCTGGAGAGATTTGACCGCACCTGGCCAGACTCTGGTGTTCTACATGGGCCTGGTGGGTCTGCCGTTGATTTGCGAGCAACTGATCAAGCATGGTCGCGCGGCCGAAACTCCGGCTGCGTTGGTGCAGCAAGGCACCACCAGCCGCCAGCGCGTATTTACCGGCACGCTGGCCAACCTGCCGCAACTAGTGGCTGAGCACGAGGTCCACGCGCCCACCCTGGTGATCGTGGGCGAAGTGGTAACCCTGCGGGACAAGTTGGCCTGGTTCGAGGGCGGTCAGGCCGGGGTCTGATCATTCAACGCCACTGGCCGTGCTTTCAGATGCCCGCGACCATGGGGGCGGCTGAAGTCCTGTATTGGACCCAGAGGCACCACTCCCGTGGGATTTATGGTGCGATGGCTGGCGTAGTAGTGGTGCTTGATATGGGGGAAGTTCACCGTCTCTGCTACGCCCGGCCATTGGTACAGCTCGCGCAGCCAACCTGAGAGGTTGGGGTAATCCTCCAGGCGCCTCAGGTTGCACTTGAAGTGGCCGTGGTAAACGGCGTCGAAGCGGATCAAGGTGGTGAACAGACGCCAATCCGCTTCTGTGACTCGCTCACCCGTCAGGTAGCGTCGTGTTTCCAGCAGTGCATCCAGTTGATCCAGTTCGTCGAACAGGGCGTGGAAAGCCTCATCGTAGGCATCCTGGGTAGTGGCGAAGCCCGCGCGATAGACGCCGTTGTTTACGGCCGGGTAGATACGTTCGTTGAGCGCATCGATCTCGGGACGCAGTGCTTGCGGATAGAAGTTCAGGTGGTTGCCGGTCAGGTGATCGAAGGCGCCGTTGAACATCCGGATGATCTCGGATGATTCATTGCTGACGATGCTGTCGGTCTGCTTGTCCCACAGCAGCGGTACTGTCACACGGCCGCTGTAGTCGGAGCTGTCCCGCGTATAGCGCTGGTGCAGGTACGCCAGCCCGTCCAGCTTGTCTCCGGTCGAGCCGAACTGCGGGTCGAAGGTCCAGCCTTGCTCCAGCATCAGCCAGCTCACCACCGATACGTCGATCAGTGATTCCAGGCCCTTCAGCTTGCGGAAGATCAGGGTTCGGTGTGCCCACGGGCAGGCCAGGGACACGTAAAGGTGATAACGGCCCGATTCGGCGGGGAAGCCGCCGATACCTGAAGGGCCAGGCGAACCGTCGGCAGTGATCCAGTTCCGTCGCCGCGCGCTTTCACGTTGAAAGCGGCCGTCCTTGGCGGTGTCGTACCACTTGTCATGCCATTTTCCATCGATCAGCAGGCCCATGGTCGGTCTCCGAGGTTGGGTTCTGGAGCCAGTTTATCGGCGACGCTTCGATGGAAAAGCGCAAATTGGTGGTTCTAATGATCAGTCAGATCGATATCTTGCGTTCCGCCCAGAGTTGATCAGCGTTGGCAAAGGCCTCTTCTCGTACTGAGCCCAGGCCGCGCAGGGCAAGCGCCATAGTGGAGCGAACGGCCAGGCGGCCGTAATCATCCTCGCATTCGCCGCGCCATACGGCGACCAACTGGTTGGCGTCCAGGCTGTCCGGCTTTACGTGGCGTTGCGCGGAGAGCGGCGGCCATTCTTCGTCCCAGGCGTCGCCATCGGTGGTTCCGTATAGGTGGCAGGTGCCATCGGGATTGACTTCGATCTCACCACCTTCCCCCTTGATCACGATGGCGTGATCGCCCAGGAGCTGGCTGGCTTCGCGGTGTTCCGCCTGGTAGCCCGGGTGGAAGATGCTCTGTAGGCCGCAGCGAGCGCCGAGCGGATTCAGGATGCGGGCAAGGGAGTGGATGGGCGAGCGCAGGCCAAGCGTGTTACGCAGGTCGATCATGCGTTGCAGTTGAGGTGCCCAGGCGCCCAGCGGAATGAATGCCAGTCGGCGCTCGTCGAGGGCATTGGCTACTTCTTGCCAGTCTTGGCAAAGCGGAATGTCCAGCAGTTCCAGTAGCTGTTCACTGTAGAGACGGCCGGCCGTATGGGCGCCGCCACCGTGGAGCAGGATGCGCACACCGCTGTCGGCAAGCGCCTTGGCAGCCAACAGGTACCAAGGCAGATGGCGCTTTTTACCGGCGTAGCTCGGCCAATCCAGGTCGACGGGAATGTGTGGTGCCAGATTGCGTTGTCGGAAGGCTTCGGTGAAGCCGGCCAGTTCCTCGGCGTTTTCTTCCTTGTGCCGCAGGAGCATGAGGAAGGCGCCGAGCTGAGTGTCTTCAACTTCGCCGTCGAGGAGCATGCCCATGGCTTCGCGGGCTTCCTCGCGGGTCATATTGCGTGCGCCGCGCTTGCCCTTGCCGAGTATTCGGACGAATTGGGCGAAGGGATGTTCCGGTGGGGTGACGAGATTCATAGGCAGTTGGTCGGCTTCGGTAGGCCGGCGAGCTTGGCGGCAAGCTTGGCCGGTGCGCCTTTGAAGAGGCGATTGAGGTGCAGACTGTTACCCTTGTCCGGGCCGAGCTTCTGCGCCACGTACTTGACCAGCGGACGGTTGGCCGGAGAGAGCTGGAACTCGGTATAGAAAACGCGCAGCAGCTCGATGATTTCCCAGTGCTCCGGCTGCAGTTCCAGTTCTTCGCGGGCAGCCAGGGCATTGGCCACCGCAGGACTCCAGTCAGTCAGCTGCTGAAGGTAGCCGTCCTTGTCCAGCGGGATGCTGTGGCCTTCGATCAGCAATTCGCTCATAGCCAACTGTTCACCTTGTCGTAGTGACAGCACAACGCGACGAAAGCCGGGTAATCCACTGCGTTCAGGCGCTCCGGCAGGTCAGTCAGGGTGCGGGCGTCCAGGTCTTCCGCGAGTGCATGCAGGGTGACGGAGTCGGGCATCAGTTCCAGAGCCTGTCGAGTGATGCTGCCAGGTTGAAGGGCATAGACGGCATCGCCGCTGAGCAGCAGGCCGTCACCAGCTCCCAGCAGGCGCAGGCAACTGCCCATCCGGCTGTCGGAAAAGGGAGAGTGAGAGAGGATGTGCAGGGTGGCCATCAGAGAGTGAGCACCTGGTCGTAGCGGTCGATAAGGGTGGTCAGGGCGCTGTCGTCGAGGACATCTACCGTGAGGTTCAGGGCGGCACTTTCCAGGCCACGCTCCTGCAGGCTGCGCG
The DNA here is from genome assembly GCF_038440135.1 of Pseudomonas sp. OTU5201. Classification (NCBI taxonomy): domain Bacteria; kingdom Pseudomonadati; phylum Pseudomonadota; class Gammaproteobacteria; order Pseudomonadales; family Pseudomonadaceae; genus Pseudomonas; species Pseudomonas sp. OTU5201. The sequence goes on from NZ_JASATC010000037.1 coordinate 11,664, forward strand.
CAGAGGCGTAGAGCGACTCCACGCCGAACAGGGAGAGCGCCTGGAGGTTGGCGGTCAGGTCCTTCTGCTCGAGTGCCGTCGGCTGCTGCTGGGCGACGAGTTGGAAGACCCCGTCGTCGAGGAACAGTAAGCCGAGGGGCAAATCGAAGGCGCCACCTGCAAGGGCGATGTCCAGCGCTTCGCGGGCGCCGGGGCCGCTCCAGGGCGCCTGGCGACTGATGATCAGCATGGATTTCATCTCAGTTGCCTCCGAAGCTGACCAGGCGGTCGGCCATCTGGGCAGCTTCATGAAGCTGGCCCAGGCCGGACAGCTCCCAGCCTTCGGCCAGATTCGCTGCCGGCCGTTCATAGCGCTGCGCTTCTTCTTCGTTCAGCACGCCGCGGCGCAGTGCCGCTGCAATGCAGACCACGCCGTCCAACTCGTGCTTGCGTACGAATTCGCTCCATTCCGCGGAGAGGTTGGGTTCATCTTGCGGGGCGACGACATTGGCGGAGGCGCTATGTACACCATCCTGATAGAAGAACAAGCGGACGATTTCGTGCCCGCCGGCCAGACAGGCTTCAGCGAAGCGCAGGGCGCGACGCGAGGAGGGCGCATGGGGTGGCGCAAAGAGGGCGATGGCGAATTTCATGGTCGCTCGGATGACGGGAAAACTGCTGGAATGATACGGCCAGACGCGTTCTTTTTCCCGCCCGGACAGAAAAAAGCCCGCCGAAGCGGGCTAGTCCGAGGAGTTGGTTGGCGATCAATCGTCGCTGCTGAATATGCCAACCAGTTGCAGCAGGCTGATGAACAGGTTGTAGATGGAAACGTACAGGCTGATGGTGGCCATGATGTAGTTGCGCTCGCCGCCATGGATGATGGCGCTGGTCTGGTACAGGATGCAGACCGACGAGAACACCACGAAACCAGCGCTGATCGCCAGTTGCAGGCCGCTGATGTTGAAAAAGAAGCTGGCCAGCATGGCGCCGATCAGGACGAAGAATCCGGCGGTGATGAAACCACCAAGGAAGCTCATGTCCTTGCGGGTGGTAAGCACGTATGCCGACAAACCGAAGAACACCAGGGCGGTCATGGCGAAGGCTGAGCTGACCACCTCGCCGCCGTTGGGCATGCCGAGGTACATATTGAGGATCGGCCCCAGGGTGTAGCCCATGAAGCCGGTCAGCGCGAAGGTGGACACGAGACCCCAGGCCGAATCACGCAGCTTCACGGTGATGAAGAACAGCCCGTAGAAACCGATCAGCACGACAAAGATGCTGGGGTAGGGCACGCGCATCTGCTGGGCGAAGTAGGCAACCAAACCGCTGAACGCAAGGGTCAGGGCCAGAAGCCCGTACGTGTTGCGTAGGATGCGGCTGACTTCCAGCTGCTCCGCCTGCGCAGGGTTGAGGGCAAAGTTCTGTTCGTTCATCGCGACACTCCCGAGATTGGTTTCCGTGACCTTGGTCAGACCTGGATATTATCAGAGGCGTGAGAAGGGCCAAATGCAAGAGTTTGACAGCGTGTTGCGTTCCGGTACTATGGCGCCCCGCGCAAGCGGAGGTGTGGCCGAGTGGTTTAAGGCAGCGGTCTTGAAAACCGCCGAAGGGGAGACTCTTCCGTGAGTTCGAATCTCACCGCCTCCGCCATCTTATAGCTGAAAGCCCCGGATTCCGGGGCTTTCGCGTTTCTGAGGTGTTCCCATCCTGTTCCCATCGGTCACTTGTGGTTTCCGCAACTGTCTGGATCGTTTCCGCAACTAGACCTTAGCGAGTCGGGTCCACGACCTCGCCAACGCGGCGATATACGGTTTCAGTGATCCGCTTATCGGTGTGCCCGAGCAGCTTGGAAGCGCGGCCCAGGTCCTCGATTTCGCTTGCGGCCTTGGGACGGATGTCGCGGAACTGGAACTGGCGGATAGCAGCGGCCAGTTGATCGTCCAGATTCTCCTGGGCGGTGGCGATTGCCTTCAGCCGGGCATCGTCAAAGCGAATTCTTAGCATGGGGCCGGTCAGGCGCCGGCCATCCTCAGTGGTGATCAGATAGGGGCCTCGGACGTGCCGTTCTTGGCGTTGTCGCTTCAGGCGATCGATCAGTTCGCCCAGGGCGTTCACTTCTCCACCGGATTCCAGCCTGATCCGAAGCTTTTTCGATGTTTTCCCTTGCGATACAAGCAAAAAACCTCCCTGAATATCTGCTTCCCGCATCGCCAGGACATCACTCGGCCGCTGGCCAGTCAGGTAGGCAAGGTCCATGGCGGCCCGCAGCTCACTGACGGCCTTGTCGTATACGGCCGTCCAGACCTCCCGTCCTGCGTAGTAGTCCCGCGGGGTCTCCTTGTTCTTCCGCACCCCAGCCGCCGGGTTCTCCTTCTCAGTGACGCCCCATTCGCGTGCAATGTTGTAGATGTGCGACAGCAGGGATATTTCCCGGTTGGCACGCACCTTGGCTGACCGCTGGTCCCGATACTGGGCAATGATCTGGGGCGTGACGGCGTCCACCGGGGCCTCGGAGAAGGCTATCCGGAGTTGCTTCAATGACAGCAGGTTGTCCCGCTGCGTCCGCGACGCCTTCGCCGGGATGATTTCCCGCTCGTACCGGTCAAACACATCCCCTAACCGCCGCAGCGTCTTGGGCACTGGCTTCACATCCAGCTTGGCCCATTCCACTTTCGCAAGGTCGAGGTCCGTGCCCAATGGGACCTCCTTGCGCTTCCCGTTTTCGTCCCGCCCATCGTAGTAGTACCCCACCCAGACCTTACCGCTGCGCAGTTTCCGCACACGGCGAATCATCCTTGGCGGCAAATCCCTGTTGGATGGTCCCTTGGGCCGCATATCAGCTAACTTTTGACAGATCGAGGCTCCACGGTACTTCCGTGGCGTTAGTGGCGTTGGGTCTGACGCCGGCTAGCCGCAGGCGGGCGTAGATTCGCCCCACGACCGGCTTTCCTGCCGCGTTGAGCTCGTATTTCCAGTGATGGCTTTTCAGCCACGCGATCTGCTTACTGGCGCGCTTGGCGCAAATTAGTGTTGCCAGCTCGTCCTCAGAGAGGAACTCAGAAACCTCAGACATAGCAAAATTCCTTTTCGTTGACTCTCGCCGGCATCTGGTGAGCTCGCGGTTACGGCTCGACGTGTCGAGCTCTATCCCGAGCTTGTCGCAGTGCCAGAGGTTCAGCCGTCAGTTCAACTACTTCATAAAGCGCCTGTCCGTATGGGTGTTACGTAGGGTGTGTTCAACAGGTGCCGATGGCAGCTGGGAATTTCGCATCTACGGACTGGGACGGATTGCTCCGACAGGCACTACTAGATTTCCCAGATGCCAACCTGGGGATGGCATCGAGGAAATCGGTGTTACTCCCGCGTTCGCCTACTGGGCTTCTGCAACCCGCGGGTCTTGCGTCTGGATGTCGTGATGAACCGCGTCGCCGGCGTGCCGCGCGTTGCAGTCAATTCGGTTCCTCTTTCGGCACGGTTACCCGCCACCTGCCTGGGCGATGATTTCTTTCCATACGTTGTCTTCTTCATCACTGCTGTTTTATCGAGTAGATATCCACGGTCTCAGCGGGCTCGAGTCCAGCGGCAGTGATGCAAACCCTCAGCGCGTCGCTTCCAGAAAAGCGCGGCAGCTTTGAGCCTGGCCGGCTACCAGAGGCCGGCGTGGGATCCCAATTTGTAAAAGAGCGGGCGCCAATAACGGCGTCTGCTCAGGCTAAATTTCAGGCGTTAATCTGTTCAAGGGTCTATGAGTGAAAAAAATAAACTTCTGAAACTTCCTCGCCTCAAGGTAATCGATTCGTACAAGAAACACTGCTCATAGAGGACTATTTCAGCGATCACCTGCGAGGTGAAGGCCGTAAAGTGGACCACCAAAAGACACGGCCGAGTATTGTGATATGGGTGAACTCCTCGCAAGAGAGGAATTCGTCAGGGTATTCAGTCGAATTCTCGCTACGAAATCGGATGCCACCGCCCGGCAGCTTATAGAGGTACTTCACGCGCAGCATTCCCGCTTGGTCGAAGGCGTATATTTCCCCGTCGACGACGCGTTTGAATGACAAATCGAAAGCTATGGGTGCACCCTCTAGGATCAGCTTCTCCATTGAGCGGCATGTGATTTTGGCGATAGCTGCGCGAGAGGGTTCAATGCCCGCAGCCTTGAGCACTTCTCTAGAAAATCGCAGTTTTTTGTCTGGAGCTTCTACGACCTCCATGAGGCCGCCAGAGGCCTCAAGGTCAAACTCCGTGTAGCAGGTTTCCTTTGTACTAGGGTCACTACATGCGGCTACGACGCCTATCACGCCTTCTTGCTCTGAGAGTGGTGGGTCTTTCTGCGGTCCAGTACCTGAAGAGAGCCACTCCACCCGAAATCCTGTGGCTTTCGCAAGGCTGTAGAGATTGTTATCCCGAATTGCTGTTGGCCCAGTAGTCCAATGGGTTACTGCAGCAGGTGTTACATGACAAATCCTGGCAATTTCGTTCTTCTGCTTGCCACTCTGCCAAATGGCGTATCGAATGCGCTCGTGTATTTCCATGTCCCTAAGCTTTGGTCGGCTAACGTCATGCGAAAATGAATCACAATATTCCGTTTAAGTGGTGCTTTAATTAATAAATAATTAGGCAGGCGCTCTGCGTCTATTGGCCTGGAAATTTTTGAAAAATCTCACAAGGCTAATTTATAGTTTATTAAGTGTATGGAAGAGAACTTAGCGACGCTTCAGGTTGAAAGTCAGACACGAGATCGCAGAGGACGGAAATTGTTACTCGATAGCAGGCCCCGCTACCAGTTCCAGGAGCTCTGGATAATCATTTCGGGTGTTGCCGACTTCTGTTGAAACCGGGTGAGCGGCGAAATCCTCGCGACTCAGTGCTATCGCCCTGTGTACCTCTTGGCTGCCGGTGCTCTGCGAAAACCAGAACTCAAACTGTTCCGGCGCCAGAATGACCGGCATTCGATGATGGATGGCAGATGCCGGGCCTGTGGCATCTTTCGTCAGCAGCGCGCAGGAGACCACGTCTTGTCCGTCGGGTCCGGCCCAGGTCGACCAGATTCCGGCGATGGCCAGTCGACTGTTGAAGTGAAACCTGGCTATCTCGGCCCCAACCCGGAAAGCTTGAGATAGCCAGGGCGCATCCCCGTACTGGGGACGTCAATAAGCAGAGTCGCACCAGCCTTTGGGTGCTTTAATTCCACGGCCCGCTAAGGCGTCCATTTGACCCCGTGATCTTCGAGGTAGGCATCCACAGCTGCCCCGACCGTTGGTTGAAAGACATTGAATCCAATGCGGTCGAGCACTTACAGGTTGCGGAGTTTGTCTTTCACTGGGTCTTTCATCTCGGCAAAGCGCAACTCGGTTCCTCCCGTTCGCAGGGTTTGCTCCAACTCGACGAGCATATCTGCCGAGGTGACGTCCACGCTGGTAACCGGCTCCGCCGCCACCACCAGCCGACGTACTGGCGTCGGGGACTGTACCACGGCCTCAAGAACACAATTCTGGAACAGCTCGGCATTGGCGAAGAACAACGGTGCATCCCAGCGGAACAGCACCAGCCCAGGCATCAGGCGAGCGTGAGGGTAGCGGGCGATGTCGTGGAAGCCGCGAATGCCGTCGACACGGCCGAGCATGGCGTAATGCGGGCGCCAGCCATCCCAGAGAAATTCGATTACCGCCACCAGCACGGCGAGGCCGATACCCGGCACTGCGCCCAGCACCGCAACGCCGGCGAAGCAGGTGATCGATAGCCAGAATTCCCACTGTTGGATGCGATAGATGCGCTTGAGGTCCTTGAACTCGAACAGGCCGATGGCGGCGGCGATCACCACCGCAGCCAGGGCAATGTTGGGCAGGTCCTGGAGCAGGTCTGGTGCCAGCAGCAGGAGCAAGGCGACACCCAAGGCGCCGAACACGCCGGTGAGCTGGGTACGGGAACCAGCCGTCTCGGCCACAGGCGTACGCGACGAACTGCTGCTGATGGGGAAGCCCTGGAACAGGCCGGCAGCCAGGTTGGCAGCGCCGAGGCCGACCATTTCCTGGTTCGGGTCCACCGGGCTTCGGGTCCTGGCGGCATAGGTGCGCGACAGTACGCTGGTGTCGGCGAAGGACACCAGGGCCACGGCGAATCCGCCTACCAGCACTGTCATCAGGTCGCCCGGCTGTAGCCAGGGGAAAGCGAATTCCGGCAGCCCTTGCCTTGCTCATCGCCAGGATTTCCCGCAGCGGGCCGGTGCTGTCGACCGAGACGCCGAACAGCTTAGGCGTCTGGCTGATCAGCACGGTGAAGGCGATGCCGTTCATGTAGTCGTAGCGGATCGGTTTGGAGAGGAGTTCGGTGATGAAACCCAGGCGCAGCAACCCGGCGCCGATGCACACCAGCCCGGAGACCAGCGCCATGGCGCTGGCAATGGAGATAGCGCGCATCGGGTCACCGCTGGACAGCGGCAGCACCTCGGCCAGGATGATGGCCGCCAGCGCTGAGTCCGGTCCCAATACGAGGATGCGACTGGGCCCGAACAGCGCGTAGGCAAGCAATGGCACGATGGTGGCGTACAGACCGTAGATGCCCGGCACGCCCGAAGCTTCGGCGTAGGCGATACCCACTGGTACCAGCATGGTCGTCAGCACCAGCCCGGCGACCAGGTCCTTGGATAGCCAGCCGGCCTGGTACTCCCGCAACAGCTTCAATCCGGGCAACCAGCGCCGCCAGTCTGCCCGGGCCGTCATGGTGGGACGGGGCGGTCGGTCAGGCGTCGAAGGCGGGTTGGACGACGTGTCGTTCATGAGGGCTCCGGTGGCGTATAGACCCTCAAGAGATCGACGGGTCCGGGGTGAAGAAGAAAGCCAGGGCAAGGATCAGATAGACAGCCAGCAACTGTACGCCCTTGAGCCAGTCCGAGCGTCCGTCGCCAGCTACCTGGCCAGTGATCAGCACAGCGAGCAGCACGCTCAGCACCAGGCCTCCGGAAAAGGCCAGGTCCATCGGCGCCGGGCCCAATACTTGGCTGGCCAGCACTAGAACGGGTGCGACGAACAGTGCCACCTGGACACTGGAGCCGATGGCAATCGAAAGCGAAAGGTCCATGCGGTTCTTCATTGCGGCGGAGATGGCCGAAGCATGCTCGGCTGCGTTGCCAAGGATGGCCACCACGAATACACCGACGAAGAGGTTGCTCAGCCCCAGTTGCCGGGCGCTGGGTCCGATGGCGCCCACTAGGATTTCGCTGATCCAGGCGATCATCACGGTCGCTAAGCCAAGCACGAGTAGAGCCTTGCCCATAGGCCAGATTGCAGACTGCTCATGGGGTTGCTCGGTTGTCGGTGAACCGGCGAACAGGTTGCGGTGGGTGACCAGGGAGAACACCAGGAAGAGTCCGTAGACGAGCAGCAAGACCAGGGCGATGTACAGACTCAATGACTGGAGTCCACTGGGTGCGCGGGCGGCAATGGCGGCGTTGTATGCAGCGGGCAGGATCAGGGCAATGCTGGCGAGGGTCAGCAGGGTCGCCTGGGAGCGCGCTCCTGAGGCGTTGTATTGCTGCTCGGTGTGGCGCAGTCCGCCCGCCAGCATTGCGGCGCCCAGTACCAGGAGGATGTTGCCGACAATCGAGCCGACTATGGAGGCTTTCACCACGTCATGCAGGCCGGCCCGCAAGGCGCTGAGGGCGATGATCAACTCCGTGGCGTTGCCGAAGGTCGCGTTGAGGAGGCCCCCGACGCCTTCGCCGGAGCGCTCGGCCAACTGTTCGGTCGCACGGCCCAGCCAGCCTGCCAGGGGAAGGATGGCAAGCGCGGCGGCGAGAAACACCAGCAGATGCTGCTCCGCCGCGAAGAACTCCAGCAGGATGGCGATTGGGAGGAAGATCAGCATCCAGTTGAGCATCGGGACCTTCCTCGCGCTGATACGAATTGATCCTTGGGATCGGAACTCCTTAAGAATGGCCCGCGATCCTTGCCTCGTCTAAAGGATTGCTGCGTTTCACTGAGGGGCGCCAAAAAATACCCGAAGCGCGATGCTCAATGCTCGCCCCCTCCAGGCTACGTCTCACCCGGGCTTGCACCATCCAGAGAGCGGCTACACTCGGAGTACCTTGCCCTCGCTTTCCGTTTTCTTGGGAGCGCCAATTGGACCTGTCCATAGAGTCGGCCACACGGGACGACAGGCCCGTGTGGCTGGTGCATGCCTGTGGCATGACCTTCACCTTCGTGGAGCGGGCCTCTGCGGCGGCCTTTGCGGCCAAGCTGGAGGAGCGGGTGGACGCCGCGCACTGTCTGCCACGAGAGACACAGCAACACTGGGCAGCCGAGCACTACCGCATGCTGCGCGGCTCGTAGCTATTGCTTGAATATCAGAATGACGATTCCCGGCTGCGGGGGCGCGAGTTGGACTGAACCAACGCCCAGCAGTGATACATGCAGTCTGTTCGGTGGCGTGGACCACTCGAAGGGTCATGCTGTGCGATTGCGACCATTTCTAGTTGGCCGGCCAATTACTTGAGCGATGCCGTTTTGGCAAGGAGCTTTACATGGTCGATTCAACCAGCAATGTGCACCTGGGCAATCAGGCTGAACCCGGTAAACAGACACAGGTCGCCGCCTCCAGCGACAAGTTGAAGCTCGGGGCGCTGATCGCCCTGGTCGTCGGCTCCATGGTCGGCGGAGGCATCTTCTCACTACCGCAGAACGTTGCAGCGAGTGCCAGCGCAGGCGCCACCCTGATCGGCTGGTTGATCACCGGCGTCGGCATGCTGATGCTGGCATTCGTGTTCCAGACCCTGGCCAACCGCAAGCCAAAGCTCGACGGCGGGGTGTATGCCTACGCCAAGGCCGGATTCGGCGACTACATGGGTTTCTCCTCGGCCTGGGGCTACTGGATCAGCGCCTGGATCGGCAACGTCAGTTACATGGTGCTGCTGTTCAGCACCCTCGGCTTCTTCTTCCCCCTGTTCGGCGAGGGCAACACGCTTGCGGCCATCATCGGTGCCTCGGTGCTGCTCTGGCTGCTGCACTTCCTGGTGCTGCGAGGTATCAAGGAAGCCGCCTTCATCAATACCCTCACCACCATTGCCAAGATGGTGCCGCTGGCGCTGTTCATCGTCATTGCTGCCGTGGCGTTCAAGATGGATGTGTTTACCAGCGATTTCTGGGGTGCAGGCAACAGCGACCTGGGCACGGTGATGAACCAGGTGCGCAGCATGATGTTGGTGACGGTCTGGGTGTTCATCGGCATCGAAGGGGCCAGTATTTTCTCTGCCCGTGCGGAGAAGCGCAGCGACGTCGGCAAGGCGACGGTGGCTGGCTTCGTTGGCGTGCTTCTGCTGTTGGTCCTGGTGAACGTGCTGTCCCAGGGGATAATGGCCCAGGCGCAATTGGCTGGTTTGAAGAACCCGTCCATGGCCGGGGTACTGGAAAGCGTGGTGGGACACTGGGGGGCGGTGCTGATCAGCGTCGGCCTGATCGTTTCCCTGGCCGGTGCGCTACTGTCCTGGACCCTGCTTTGCGCCGAGATCCTCTTCGCCAGTGCCCGTGACCACACCATGCCGGAGTTCCTGCGCAAGGAGAACGCCAACCAGGTTCCGGCCAACGCCTTGTGGCTGTCCAATGGGCTGATCCAACTGTTCCTGATCATCACGCTGTTCAACAGCTCCACCTACCTCAGCCTGCTGTACCTGGCCACCTCGATGATCCTGGTGCCGTACTTCTGGTCCGCCGCCTACGCCTTGCTGTTGGCATTCCGTCACGAGACCTATGAGCAGGCGCCCGGGGAGCGTGGCAAGGATCTTGTGATTGCGCTGATCGCCGTGCTCTATGCCATCTGGCTGGTGTATGCCGCGGGTGTGCAGTACCTGCTCCTGTCAGCGCTGCTTTATGCGCCAGGGGCGATCCTGTTCGCCAAGGCCAAGCGCGAACTGGGGCAACCGGTGTTCACCTCGGTAGAAAAAGTGATCTTCGTGGTGGTGCTGATCGGCGCGCTGATTGCCGGATATGGCCTTTACAGCGGCTTCCTCAGCCTCTGACGCCGGTCTCCCGTGGCGGACGGCGTTACCCGTTCGCCATGGCCGGCTCGAGTTTCGAGGAGATCGACATGGATAGACCCGGAGACGAATCCCGGCAGAGAGTGCTCGACCCCGTGGACCGCGCGACCGAAGTGATTTTCGGACTACTGATGGCGATGACCTTCATCGGGTCACTGAGCGTAGCCACCTCAGGGCGTGAAGAGGCGCGGACCATGCTGATCGCGGCCTTCGGCTGCAACCTCGCGTGGGGGCTCGCCGATGCTGTCATCTACCTGCTGCGTACCTGGACCGAGCGCACGCGTAGCCGAACGCTCATGGCCCGCTTGCAGGGGGACGCCGATCCGGCCAAAGGCCGGGCCCTGATCGCCGACGCCCTGCCGCCGCGCATTGCCGAAGCAGCGGCCCCGGATGGGCTGGAGATGCTGCGTCTGCGTTTGCTGCTCAATGCGGACAAGCCTGTTGGCTCGCGGTTGGCTTTCGAAGACATCAAGGGTGCCTTGGGTACCTTCCTGCTGGTGGTGCTGGCGACCTTTCCTCCGGTGATTCCGTTCCTGCTGATCGAAACCACAGGAGTGGCAATTCGTACCTCCAATCTGGTGGCAATGGCGATGCTGTTCCTCAGCGGCTGGTTGCTGGCTCGCTACTCCGGCGGCAGCACCTGGGCAACGGGCGCTGCGTTGGCGTTGGTAGGAACAGCGTTGCTCTTCGCGATCATCGCGCTGGGCGGGTGAGATCGACCGGGGAAGGGGCCACGCGAGTCCCATATGGGCAGGCACGCCTGGCAGTTCCCCGCTGTCCCAGCCCTTCACTCGCTCGCCATTCCCTGCAACATCTCCAGCGCTCGATCGAACTCGAACAACTCGACTTGCTGCGCCACCTTGGCCAGCAGCGCCGCCTCTGCGGAACTTGAGACCAAGGTATCCAACGCCTTCAAGGTATCCACGGCTGACGTATCGCTCTCCGCCAGAAGCCGCTTCAACTCCGCAAGACGGGCACCAAACTGCGGATGTGAAGGCAATGTGGCGGCTGGTTCAGCAGTTGGGGGGGATGGCGCAAGCCGTGCCAGCGCATCCAGCACTGGCGCAAGGCATCGCTCAACCTCACTGAGTCTGGCCTGCACTCCCTCGGCGCTATCGCCCGAAAGGCAAGCCTGCTCCAGTGCGGCGGCTGCCTGGGCCACTTGCCCGGCACCGATATTGCCGGCGGTGCCGCGCAGGGTATGGGCCAGGCGCGCCGCCGCTGTCGGGTCGCTACCAGCTATCGCCAGTTGGAACGCTTCCCCGAAGTGCGACTGGCTCCCATGGAACTTACGCAGCAATCGCAGGTAAAGGTCACGTTTGCCCATGCAGGTTGACAGGCCAGTGGCCAGGTCGATGCCTTCCAGGCTCTCGGGCAACCCTGGGCTTGCCTCGGGAGCAGTCGCTACCGGTGTCGCCGAATTGCGGTGCGCGCCCGGTCGGATCCATTTGGCCAGGGTGGCGAACATGTCGCCTACGTTCAGCGGCTTGGAAATATGGTCGTTCATGCCGCTGGCCAGGGCCCGTTCGCGATCACCCGTCATGGCGTTGGCGGTCATGGCAATCACCGGCAATTCGGCGAAGCGGGGTTGCTGGCGAATCCGCTGGGTAGCCGTGTAGCCATCCATCACCGGCATCTGGCAATCCATCAGCACGCCATCGAACTCCGCATCCTGCTCCAACAAGTCGAGCGCCTGCTGCCCGTCGACCACCTGACTCAGCTCGATGCCCACGCCCTGCAGCAGCTCGCAGGCCAGTTCGCGATTGAGTTCATTGTCTTCCACCAGCAGCAGGCGCGCCCCCCTGAGGCTGGCCATTTCGTTTGCACTCTGCCCGCAGCGCTCACTGGCTCGGGTTCCGACCTGCGGGACCTTGCCAAGCACCGTGCCCAATGCCTCCAGCAACGTGGAAGGCGTTACCGGCTTGGTCAGCACAACGGGCAATTGCACGCCCTGACGTTCAGCCTGCTCGCGCACTTCTTCGCGGCCAAAGGCGGTGACCATGATGACCGATGGCGTGTGCGCCAGATTGGCCTGGTGCATTCGCCGAACCGTCTCCACGCCATCCATGCCGGGCATACGCCAGTCCATCAGTACCAGGTTGTATGGCAGTTTCCGCTGCTCGGCTTCCACCAGCATCCTCAAGGCCACGCCGCCGCTGTCGGCAACGTCCACTTCAACACCGTAGCTCCTGGCCATGCTGGAGAGGATTTCGCGGGCGCTGGCATTGTCGTCCACCACCAGTACGCGCGTGCCGAGCAATTCATCGGCGGTGAACATGCGCCGTGGCGGCGCGTTGCGCTGCACGTCCAGGCTCAGGCTGAAGTGGAAAGTCGAGCCCTGGCCCGGCACGCTTTCCACCCAGATGCGCCCGCCCATGAGTTCCACCAGACGTTTGGAGATGGAGAGGCCGAGCCCAGTACCACCATACTTCCTGGTGATGGAACTGTCGGCCTGGCTGAACGACTGGAACATGCGCGCGCACTGTTCCTCGCTCATGCCGATGCCCGTGTCGCGCACCCAGAAATGCAGCTCGACACGCCAGTCGTCGCCCCCGATGCGCTCCACCCCAACCACGATCTCACCGCGCTCGGTGAATTTCGCCGCGTTGTTGCCCAGATTGATCAACACCTGACCCAGGCGCAGCGGATCGCCCTGCAGCGCGGTCGGCAGGTTGGGCGAGGTGTTGTAGAGCAACTCCAGGCCTTTGTCCTCTGCCTTCAGGCCGACCATGCTGGCGAAGTTCTCCAGGACGTCCTCCAGGTGGAAGGGAATGATTTCAAGGTCGAGCTTGCCGGCCTCGATCTTCGAGAAATCGAGGATGTCATTGATGATCCCCAGCAGGTTCTCTGCCGAGCGATGCACCTTCTCGATGTAGTTGCGCTGGCGCGGATCCAGCTCCGTGCGCAGCGCCAGATGGCTCATGCCGAGGATGGCGTTCATCGGTGTACGGATCTCATGGCTCATGTTGGCCAGGAAATCGCTTTTGGCGCGGGTTGCCTCCTCGGCCATCTCCCTGGCGCGTTGCACCACGGCTTCCGCTTGCTTGCGCGCGGTGATATCGAAGTACCACTCCACTGCGATCCGCCGCTCGCCAAGAGGCACAGGCACGGCGGAGAGCAGTACCTCGAAGCGCTTGCCGGATTCCTGTTGCAGACTGGCCTCGAAGTTGAGTACCTCACCCTCAGCCGCTGCGGCGAGGAAGCGCTGTCGTGCCTGCTGGTCGAACCAGAAGCGGCTCTCGTCGGTTTCAGAAAGCTGCTCGCGGTTGGTCCCGAGCAGGCTGTCCAGTTCCGGATTGCAGTAGCTGGGCAGGCCGTCTTCACCCCGGATCAGCATGGCTACCGGGCTGCTGTCGAGCACCGCGCGGAGCTGCTTCTCGCTGGCCTGGAGTGCCGCCTGCAACTGGCGCTGTTCGCTGACATCACGCACCGAGGCGCAGACGCAGGTGCCGCGCCCCTCCAGCGTTGGCAGGTGCGCCAGGCCTATTTCAACGGAAAAGAGGCTGCCATCCTTGCGCACGCCCCGCAGGTCTTCCAGGTAGGCGCCCATCTGCCGGGTGCTGCCGTGGGCGATGAAACCATTACGCAAACCCACGTGGCTTTCACGAGCGGCGTTGGGCACGAGACGCTCGACGGCCTCGCCGATCAACTCGCCGGTGGCATAGCCGAACAGGCCGTCCAGTTGGGGATTGGTCATCAGGATTCGACCGTCTGCGCCTATGACGATCATGCCGTCCGGCGCCGCCTCGATGATGCCCCGGTACCACGCCTCGGTGGCCCGCAGTGCGCTCTGCTGCGTTTCCAGCTCTTGCGCCTGTTGTTCCAGCTGCAGCGCCTGGGCGCCCATTTCGTCAGCCTGACGGCGTGTTTCCGCGAGCAATTCCTGCACCGCCAGGTTGCGCTCCATCAGCGCCATGGCGCCAGCCAGCCCCGGCAGCGTCTCCTGTAGCAGTGCCGTCTCGCGCTCACCCATCGGCTGGAACCCCGCCACTTCGAGCACACCATGCAGCCGCTCGCCACGCAGGATCGGCTGCAGCAGCAGATAGTTGGCCGGCAGCTCGCCCAGTTGCATGCGTAGCCGGCCAAATTCCTGTGGCAGACCCGAGAACTGACGCGGCGTGCGGTCAAGTGCACACTGACCCAGCAGGCCGGCGCCCAGTCCGACTACCTCATTTGGCGGGTACTCCGGGTCAGTGGCGTAACTGCCCATTAGCTCCAGATGTTCGCTGCCTTGGCGCAGGCTGTAGAGCACGCCCTGGCAGATACCAAGCATGCCGGCCATATGCCGGAGAAAGGTCTGGGCCAGCTCGTCCGGTGTGGTCGCCTGAGGCAGGTCGGCCTGCAATTGCGCCGTCTGCGCCTGGATCCAGCGCTGGCGCTCCAACTGCTGGGCTTCGGTCTGCAGTGTGGCGATGGCGCGCGCCAGGTCGCCCGTTTCGTTCTCCATATCGGTATGGGGAATGTGCTGATCCAGCTGCCCCGCGGCCAGTTGGTCGACTGCAATGCGCACCCGGTTGAGTGGCAGCCGGATCGAACGGCTCACCAGGCTGGAGAGCAGCAGTGCGAGCGTCAGCCCGCCAAGCAACAGTACATAGGTGAGGGTGGTGCTGAACTGGGCGAACTCGGCGATCTGCTTGGCGGTGTCATGAATGAAGGATTCCTTGACCTGGGCCATGCGGTTGAGCAGGTCGTCGGCCTGCTGGTCCAGCGCCTGGAAATCGTTACTGTTTAGCAACATCAGCGCCTGCCCCTGATACCCCCTGCCGGCCAGTTCCAGGGCTTCCTCACCGCCGCGCTGTATGCGTTCGATCAGGATCTCCAGCTCGGCCAGTTGCACCAGGCTCTGCTGGAGACGCAGGGTCGGCTGCGCCTGAGCCAGGGCCTTCTGCAGGCGCTTCTGGGCTTCATGCAACTCCTTCAGCGCGTCGATACGGATTTCCCCGCTGCTGGTGCCAACGGCACGCTGCATTGCCTGGACCAGGTGCGGTAGCTGCGCACGCGCCTCCTGCAGGTGGGCGGCACCCACCAGGTCCTCCTGATACAGCAACTGCATATCGCGCTTGAGCAGTTCCTGGGTGCGTAGACTTTGCACGCCGAGCACCAAGATCAGCGCCAGCAGCGCAGCAAACCCGATGACCAGCTTGTGGCGCAATGACAGGCGCTCAAGCAGCGCGGACACTTTGTTCATGGCGACTCCCCATTGCCCGAACCAGAAAGATCACGTTTAGGCTCAGGGCTCTTGCGCGATCTGCTCGAGGGCCGCGAGTTGCCTGGCCATATCCTGGTCACTGTCTGCATAGCGTTCGGCAATCACGCGGAATTGCCCATGACAACTCAGAAAGGCATCGCAAACGTCCGGGTCGAAGTGCGTGCCGCGTCCCTGACGGATAATTTCCACCGCTTGCTCATGGGGCATGCCGACCTTGTAAACGCGCCGGCTGATCAGCGCGTCGTAGACATCCGCCACGGCCATCAACCGTGCGCTGATGGGAATGTCATCGGCCGCCAGCCCTTCGGGATAGCCGGTGCCGTCCCACTTTTCCTGGTGGCTGTAGGCAATTTCCTTGGCTAGGCGCAGAAAACCCACGGAGATGCCCAACTGATCCTCGGCATGCTGGATGGCATCCCGCCCCAGGGTTGTGTGAGTTTTCATGACTTCGAACTCATCCGGGGTCAGCCGACCCGGCTTGAGCAGGATGTAGTCGGGAATGCCGATCTTGCCGATGTCGTGCAGCGGAGCCGACTTGAATAGCAGCCGGATGGTCTCGTCATTGAGGAAATGCCTGAAGCGCGGATGGTCGCGCAGCAGTTCGGCCAACAGTTCCACGTAGTGCTGGGTTCGGCGGATATGGTTGCCCGTCTCGTTGTCGCGAGTTTCCGCGAGCGAAGTCATGGCCTGGATGGTCACGTCCTGGATGGCCATCACCTCGGCAGTGCGGCGTTGCACCTCCTTCTCCAGGTATTCCTTCTGGTCCCGCAGGAAGTCGGCAGCGGCCTTGATCTTCAGCTGCGTTGCCACCCGCGCCAGGACCACCGGCGGGCTGATCGGCTTGGTGATGTAGTCCACGGCGCCCAGCTTCAGTCCCAGAATTTCGTCCTCCATCGCGGCCATGGCGGTGAGAAAGATGATGGGAATGTCAGCGGTGCGCGGATCGAGCTTCAGCTGTTCCGCCACCTGATGGCCCGAAAGCCCCGGCATCATGATGTCGAGCAGAATCAGGTCCGGCAGTGGGTCGGCCTGCAACAAGCGAAGGGCCTTCTCACCGCTGTTGGCGGCCTTGACCCGATACCGGTCCTTCAACAGTTCGGCCATCAGCATCAGGTTGTCCGGCGTATCGTCAACCACGAGAACGGTGGCTGCTCTACAAGTGTCTTGCGTGTTGTCCATGGTGAATGGCTCCCCTGCCAGTCAAAGAGCGGCGCAGGTTCCCGCCGCTCGGTTGTAGGGGAGATTAGTCGTGGATGAGAAAATTTGAATGCGGCTAATCTGACCTTTTCGTGACGGCACGGTGGGTGTCATTTTTGGGCAGACAGCATCAAATGATTGGTGCGTCTGAAGTGAATGGCTGGAAGAGAATTGAGCGACGCTTCAGGTTGAAGGTCAGACACGAGATCGCAGAGGACGGAAATTGTTACTCGGTAGCAGGCCCCGCTACCGGTTTCAGGAGCTCTGGATAATCATTTCGGGTGTTGCCGACTTCTGTTGAAACCGGGTGAGCGGCGAAATCCTCGCGACTCAGCGCTATCGCGCTGTGTACCTCTTGGCTGCCGGTGCTCTGCGAAAGCCAGAACTCAAACTGTTCCGGCGCCAGAATGACCGGCATTCGATGATGGATGGCAGATGCCGGGCCTGTGGCATCTTTCGTCAGCAGCGCGCAGGAGACCACGTCTTGTCCGTCGGGTCCGGTCCAGGTCGACCAGATTCCGGCGATGGCCAACACACCCTCATCAATGGCGTAGTGGTAATAGGGTTGATTGACCTTGCGGCCCGAGCGACTGCGCACTTGCTGTCGCTCGTTCCATTCATACCAGCCCGCAGCCGGCATCAGGCAGCGATGCGTGCGCAAACTCTGACGCCACATCGGCTTCGTCGCGGCCTCTTCACTTCGCGCGTTGAAGCTGAAGGCGGGCGGCTTGGGCTGTTTCCACCAGAAGGGGATCAGTCCCCAGCGCGCAGCGACCAGTTCCAACTCACCTTGATCGTCGTGCCGCAGCATGGGCACCTGCGTAGTGGGTGCCACGTTAAAGCTCTGGATCCATTGCCCGCTGTTGCGCGCGCCGATATGCCAGAAGTCCTCGATGGCCCGGTCGGATGGGGTCACATAGCGCCCGCACATACTGCCTCCTCCGCTCGTCTCCCTTCCCATTGTAGGAAACGTCTGTAGTCTAGTACTGTATTCATATACAGTAATTATCAGGTTCTTCCCATGATCCCTCAAGTCGTTGCGCGTCTGCTGGCTCACAGTTGCCGGCTGCCGCTCTTCTCCTTTCGCGTGCCAGCTGGGTTTCCTTCTCCTGCCCAGGACCACCTGGAGCGCAGCATCTCCCTGGACGAGATTCTCGACATCCGCGCACCGCACACCTATCTAGTGCGTGCTGCAGGTGACAGCATGGTCCGCGCCGGCATCTTCGACGGCGACCTGCTGGTGGTGAATCGATCCAGGGAAGCGGTCAGCAACGACATTGTCATCGCCGCGGTGAATGCCGAGCCGATCGTCAAGCGTCTAGTGATCGAGGGCAAGCAGGTGTCTCTGCACCCCGAGAACCCGAAGTACGCGCCGCGCTACATCCTGGAGGGCGACGAGTTGCTGATCTGGGGCGTGGTCGACTACAGCATTCGCAGCCATGGCAAGCGCTGACCAGGGCAGGGCCATCGCCCTAATCGACTGCAACAGCTTTTATGCCAGCTGCGAGCGGGTCTTCCGGCCGGATCTGGCGCGCACGCCCATCGTCGTGCTGTCGAACAACGACGGCTGCGTGATCGCGCGTAGCGCCGATGCCAAGCCCTTCGTGAAGATGGGCGAGCCCTATTTCCAGATCAAGAACACCCTCCGCCGACACGGCATTCTGGCCTTCTCCAGCAACTACGCCCTGTACGGCGACATGAGCCAGCGGGTCATGACCCTCCTCGAGGAGATGGCACCGACCACCGAGGTCTACAGCATCGACGAGTGCTTTGCCGATCTAACCGGCGTGCCGGGGGACCTGGTGCGTGTCGGCCGGGAGATGCGCACCCGGGTGCTGCGCTGCACCGGCATCCCGGTCGGTGTGGGTATCGGCACCTCCAAGACCCTGGCCAAGCTGGCGAACCACGGCGCCAAGAAGTGGCAGCAGCAGACTGGCGGTGTACTGGATATCCGCGAGCCGGCGCGGCGCGACCGGTTGTTGAAAGCCTGCGATGTCGGTGACGTTTGGGGCATCGGCCGGCGCATGACCGAGCACCTCAACGCCCAGGGAATCAAGACCGCCTGGGACTTGGCCCAGGCTGATGCCTGGACTCTGCGCAAGCAGTTCAATGTCCTTGTCGAGAAAACCGCGCGTGAGCTACGCGGCGTCGCCTGCCTGGATTTGGAGGAGGCCACACCGCCGAAGCAGGAGATTTGCTGCAGCCGCATGTTCGGCAAACGCCTCCGCGACTTAGCACCTATTCGCGAGGCGGTGGCCACTTATGCCGCCCGGGCCTGTGAGAAGCTGCGTGCCCAGGGCTCTATGTGCAAGCAAGTACGCGTCAGCATCCGCACCGGCATGTTCAACCCGGACGAACCCAAGTTCGCCAAGGGTGTTGCCGTCGAGCTGCCGTATCCCACCGACGATACCCGCTTGATCACGAAGGCCGCGGGCGAAGGATTGGAGCTGATTTACCGCCCCGGATTCACCTTCAGCAAGGCGGAGGTGTTGCTGATGGATCTACGCCAACCAGGTGAGTTCACGCCGGACTTGTTTGCGCCCGTCCAGCCCGAGCGGGCCAGCAAGGCCATGGCGGTGATGGACGCGATCAATGCAAGGTGGGGCAGGGGGACTGTCCGGCCGGGCGGGGTGCCCGTGGCGCCGGACTGGGGGATGCGACGGGAGTTGATGAGCCAGAGCTATACGACCCGGTTGGATCAGTTATGGCTTGTCCGATGATGAGTCCGGATGACATTGAGATCATTTCGGGCCATTCGATGAGGGAAGCTCGCGACCCTATGCGGCCGGCCACATCAGGCAGTAACCGCCCCAGGCTGTGTAAAACCGATGCCCAGCAGGACAAAGCCTGATCTGGCGTTTCTCAAGCGTCGAGAAGGGGCTGAAGATGCACCGTTACTGGAGTTCGCATTGCCAAGGTTGCGCGTTGAAAGAGCACTCTACGCCGAGCACAGAGCGACGCGTGAGCCGCTGGGAGCATGAGTCAGTACTCGAGGCGATGCAGGCCCGCCTCGACCAGGTGCCGGAGATGATGCGTATCCGTCGCCAGACGGAGGAGCATCCATTTGGCACGTTGAAGGCCTGGATGGGCGCCACCCATTTCCTCACCCGAATGCTCGATCGGGTGAGTACCGAAATGAGCCTGCATGTGCTCGCCTACAATCTCAAACGCGTGTTGAACGCGTTTGGCAGCGGTGTCTTGATGGCTGCGATGAAGGCCTGAGGCCTGTTTTACGAGTCCTGCCCCCTCTCAACAGGCGCGCCGAAGCCAGAAGTGCCTATAACATAACAACCATAATCACCGATTGCGCCTGATTGAGCCTACCACGGCCTCCTGGGACTAAGAAAATCGCTTAGCAGTTGATTGCCATCGCTTGCTGCGTTTTTACACGGTCTGGGCCATGAGCGGACGCCCGGCTCTTCCTTATCGAACAGCCAGTCTGGACTGTGGGCGCACTCTCGGTGTCGCTCTGCAATTCGCCCGACTACATCCCAACGCAGTCATCGATTGCGGCTCTCCGCGGGTGGGTAGCTGAGCTCGGAAATCCAAGAAATGACCAACTGACCATGACCAGCACCGTCTCCTCCATGGCCGAGTTCTTCCCGGTGTTCGATGTCGAGGTCGGCAGCGAGCTCTTCTACCTATGTGTTCAATGGTGAGCCGCAACCGGTCGACGGTTATATCCAGCCGGATGGCAACACCCTGTGCCAGGGCCTGGGTTTGGCGATCTCTGAGGAATATCTGAAGGACTTCAGCCCACAGGGCTGCCCCGGGCCAGGTTGTATCGGCGGGCCTGGCCACCCGATTTGCCCCGGCGGGTGCCGGGGCTTTTTTCAGGCCGACGCCAAGGCCAGGTCGGCAAGCACGTCGGTGAGGATGAGTCGGAAAGCGGACAGGGCCTTTTTCATTATTCTTCTCCTGGTGGTGTGGCAGTGCTACCGGTGAAACGGGATTCTGTGGGGGCGAATTCATTCGCGAAGGGCAGCGCAGCCCCCCTGGGAGCTCCCCAGTGCTGGCCTGCGGCCTGCTTAGCGAATGAATTCGCCCCCCACAAGGGAAGTGGCCAGGCCGTTAATGCTTGAACATCACATGGCGCACGGCGGTGTAGTCCTCCAGGCCGTACATGGACATGTCCTTGCCGTAGCCGGAGTGCTTGACCCCGCCGTGGGGCATTTCGCTGACCAGCATGAAGTGCGTGTTGACCCAGGTGCAGCCGTACTGCAGGCGCGCGGACAGGCGGTGGGCGCGGCCGACGTCCGAGGTCCAGACGGAGGAGGCCAGGCCGTAGTCGGAGTCGTTGGCCCAGGCCAGCACCTGCTCCTCGTCGTCGAAGGCAGTGACCGAGACCACCGGGCCGAACACCTCGCGGCGGACGATCTCGTCGTCCTGGCGGGCGCCGGCCAGCACCGTGGGCTGGAAGAAGAAACCCGGGGCGTCGACGCGCGCACCGCCGGTTACCACCTGGATGTGCGGCAGAGCGCTAGCGCGCTGGACGAAGGCTTCGACGCGCTGCAGATGCTGCTCGGTGATCAGCGGGCCGAGCTCGGTGCTCGGGTCGTCCTGCAGACCGGTCTGCAGGCTGCCGACCGCTTCACCGAGTTTGGCCACGAATTTGTCGTAGATGCCTTGCTGGGCGTAGATGCGGCAGGCGGCGGTGCAGTCCTGGCCGGCGTTGTAGAAGCCGAAGGTGCGGATGCCCTCGACGGCGGCGTCGATGTCGGCGTCGTCGAAGATGATCACCGGGGCCTTGCCGCCCAGTTCCATGTGCATGCGCTTCACGCTGTCGGCGGTGCCGGCGATGATCCGCGAGCCGGTGGCGACCGAGCCGGTCAGCGACACCATGCGCACCTTCGGATGGGTCACCAGCGGCTCGCCGACGCTCGGGCCGCGACCGAACACCATGTTCACCACGCCTGCCGGGAAGAGTTCATTGATGAATTCGGCCAGCTTCAGCGCGGTCAGCGGGGTCTGCTCGGAGGGCTTGAGCACTACGGTGTTGCCGGCGGCGAGCGCGGGGCCAAGCTTCCAGGCGGCCATCATCAGCGGGTAGTTCCAGGGGGCGATGGAGGCGACCACGCCGATCGGATCGCGGCGGATCATCGAGGTGTGGCCGGGCAGGTACTCGCCGGCGGCGGAGCCGCTCATGCAGCGGCTGGCGCCAGCGAAGAAGCGGAACACGTCGGCGATGGCCGGCAGCTCGTCGTTCAGCGCGGCGGTGTAGGGCTTGCCGCAGTTGGCCGACTCCAGGCGGGCGAGTTCCTCGGCATGGGTGTCGATCTTGTCGGCGAGCTTGAGCAGCAGGGTGGCGCGTTCTTTCGGCGGGGTCTGCGACCAGGCCGGAAAGGCGTCGTCGGCGGCCTGCACGGCAGCGTCCACCTGGGCCGGGCTGGCCTCGGGGATCTCCACCAGGGCGGTGCCCAGGGACGGGTTGAGTACGGCGAGGCTCGGGCCGTCGCCGGCGATGAGCTGGCCGTTGATCAGAAGTTTGGTTTGCATGGGCTAGATCCTCGTTCGGTCATAGCCCCTCTCCCTCTGGGAGAGGGGGCGGGGTGAGGGAAATTCTGTTCGGCTCGGACCACCCTCTCCCCCGGCCCCTCTCCCGCAGGAGGGGGAGGGGAGAAAGCGAGGGAGCGGGATGTCTGGCAGTGGCGATGGCTTACTGAGCAGGCACGCCAGCGACGTCAGCGGCCTTTGGGGCGGGTTTGGAGAACTTCCAGGCATCGCCGGCCGGTGCGGTGCCCTTGTCGTAGGGCTTGGCCAGGACCATGTAGAGGAGGCCCGCGCCCATCACCACAACCGTGGTCAGGATCATGGAGTAGTTGATGTACCAGGCGGCGTCCGGGGAGCGCGGCCAGACCATGTTGACGATGGCGCCGATCCCGTATACCAGCGCGGCGATGTTCACCAGGGGACCCCAGCCCCCGAGGCTGAACTGGCCGCTCGGGCGCCAGCCCTTGGCGCGGGCAATCAGAGCGGCGATGACAATCATCTGGAAAGCTACATAGATACCGATGGCGGCGAAGCCGACGATGGTGGCCACGGCATCGGCCATGAACAGGCCGAGGCAGACGATGGCCGCCGGCACCACGCCGCTCACTACCAGGGCGAAGGACGGCACATGGTTGGTGGACAGGCGCTTGAGCAGGTTGCTGCCGACGATCATCTCGTCGCGGGCGTAGGCGAACAGCAGGCGGCTGGCAGCTGCTTGCAGGCTGAGCACGCAGGAGATGAATGAGACCATCACCACGGCCATCACCAGTTTCGAGCCCACCGGGCCGAAGGCGTTGGCGAGGATGGTGGAAACCGGATCGGTGTCTTCACCGGCGATAACCTTCTGCATGTCCGGCACGGCGAGGATCAACGCCAGGCAGGCGAACATGGCGGCGGCGCCACCGATGTAGATGGTCATGCGCATGGCCTTGGGAATGCGCTTGCCGGGATTGGGCGTTTCTTCGGCGACGTCACCGCAGGCCTCGAAGCCGTAGTACTGGAACAGGCCAGCGAGGGAGGCGGCGAGGAAGGCGGGCAGGTAGGAGCCGTTGACGTTCAGGTCGAAGGTGTCGAACAGCACGCTGAACGGCTGATGACGCTCGAACAGCAACAGGTAGCCACCGACCAGGATGGCGCCCACCAGCTCGCAGAGGAAGCCGAACATGGCTACCCGGGCGAGCAGCTTGGTTCCCACCAGGTTGAGCGCGGTGGACAGCAGGATCAGGCCGAGAGCGATGTAGATGTTGGCGTTGGAATTGGCCTCGAAGCCGAGCATGGCGGCGAGGTAGGGCCCCGCGCCCACGGCGACGCCGGCAATGGTGGCGCACAGCGCCCAGGCATAGACCCAGCCCACCATCCACGCCCAGCGCTTGCCCACCAGGCGACGGGCCCAGGGGTAGACGCCACCGGAGATGGGGAACTGCGAAACCACTTCACCGAAGATCAGGCACACCAGCAATTGGCCGAGGCCGATCAACAGGTAGGACCAGAACATCGGCGGGCCGCCCGCCGCGAGGCAGAGGCCGAACAGGGTGTAGACGCCGACCACCGGCGACAGGTAGGTGAAACCCAGGGAGAAGTTCTCCCACAGGCTCATGCTGCGTTCGAAGTTGGAGCTGTAGCCGAGCGCCTTCAGTTGCTCGGCGTCGTGATCGAGTGTCGCGGTTGCACGCGCTGCAGGTGACCCACTCATATTGTTTTCCTCATTTGAATGGCAGTCGATTGCACGGCCGGCGGATTGCGGTCCGCCGGTGCTCCTGCTGGAGCTTTTGTTTTTATGGGTAAAGCGTGATGCGGGCTTATCCGGCCTTGGCCACCTCCTCGTCACGGCCGTCATCGAACTGCGAGAGCCACTCGACGGCGGCATCGCGGTAGCGAGTGAAGCCCTTGTAGTCCACCAGTTCCTGGTTGAGGGACTTGAGCACGCGGTGCATGCGCTTGGCCCATGCCGGGTTGGTGGCGATGTCTTCCAGGTTCAGCAGATAGGTACGGATCGGGAACACGATGGCGTTGCTGCGCGGCAGGCGGTGCAGGGGTTGCAGCTCAATGCGCAGGTAGACCAGCTTGCCGGCGTTTTCGGCGGTCACCGTGGTGCGGTCCGGCGCCCAGTCCGGCAGGCTCTCGGCGGAGACGTCGAGGCGCGGATTGACGGTCAGCGACCAGTTCAGGCGACGTACCGGATGGCCGCAGCGCAGGCGCAGGAGGAACTTCAGCGCGCGATCGAGCATGCCGGTTTCCTTCACCAGCGGCACCGGGCCGTGAAATTCGTGCCAGGCCATGCCGAGGTTGAAGCGCAGGGAGTAGTCGGCGCGCTGGGTGGCGATGCCGGCGCCCCAGTAGAGGGTGCCGTCGCGCTCTTCCTGCAGTACCCAGTCGCCCTGGGCCTGGCGGGTGATGTACTCCATCGGCTCATAGGGCAGCGTCGCCGGGTCGCCGAAGGTGAAGGTGTCGTCGATGTTCAGCAGCTTGTTGGTCCAGTGCCAGCGAGTGCCATCCTTCTCCAGCTGGAAGTATTCCGGGTAGTCGCTGGCGTAGGATTCCATGATCAGCTCGAGCAGGTCCCACTGGGCTTCCATCATGTGCGGCGCCGAGACGTAGTGCATGCCCGGGTCCTTTTCAAGGGTGAAGGCACGGTCGCGGCATTCGCTGATGTAGTGCTCGTCGATGTCGAACACGGCCCGCAGCGCTGCATCGCCCACCGACACGTGGGGCTCGAGGTTCATCGAGTACATGTACTCGTCGTCCGGGAACGGGAAGGGCGCGCGGGCGATGCACTCCGGGCTGTTCGCGTAGGTGTAGTCGTCGCGGTAGGTTTCGTCGGGTCGGAACTGGATGGTCATGGGTGTTCTCCGCTCAGCAGTCGATGACCAGGCGCGAGCACTTGGCGCGCGACACGCAGGGCATGATTTTCTTGTTGGTGGCCTTGTCCTCGTCCGACAGCCAATCGTCGGTGTGGAAGATCTCGCCGTCGAGTTCGAGCACTTCGGTCTGGCATTCCCCGCAGGCGCCGCCACGGCACAGGTAGGGAATCCGATGGCCGGCGGCTTCCGCCGCTTCCAGCAGGCTCTGGTCGGGGGAGACGTCGATGGTCGCGCCGCTGCGCGCCAGGGTGACGCTGAAGGCTTCGCCGGCACTGCCCTGCTCGAGGAAGCGCTCGTAGTGGATGTGGCTGTCGGTCCAGCCCAGGGCATGGGCGCTGTCGATGGCGTCCTGGATCATGGATTCCGGGCCGCAGACATACAGGTGGCTGCCCAGCGGGCGATCGGCCAGGACGGCAGAAATGTCCAGGCGCTGGTCAATATCACCGCGATACAGGCGCACCGCGTCGCCGTATTCCCGCTTGAGCTCTTCGCCCAGGCGCGCATGTTCGGCACTGCGCACCGCCAGGTGCACTTCGAAGGGCGTGCCGCGCAGGCGCAATTCGGCCAGTTGCGAACAAACCGGGGTGATGCCCACGCCTCCGGCGATGAACAGGTGCAGGCGGGCGTGCTTGCTCAATGGGAACAGGTTCACCGGGCGAAGGATTTCCAGCACATCGCCCTCGTTCACCGCCTCGTGCATCCGCTGCGACCCGCCGCGACCGTCTTCGACCCGGCGCACGGCGATCTGGTAGACGCTGGAGTCGTAGGGCGAGCTCATCAGCGAATAGGCGTTGCGGTGGGTGCCGTTCGCGTGGGGTATCAGCACCACCACGTTGCTGCCGCCGGAGAAGGGCGGCAGGTGCGCGCCATCGGTGGAAACCAGGGTGAAGCGCTTGATTTCGGGGGTGACCGCTTCGATACGGGCGACGCGTACGCTGAGGGTTCCGGTTTGTTGGCTCATGTGTCGAGCTCCTCTGCTTGCGGCAGCTCGCCGGGGACTTCGGCGTCGGCCTTGACGGCCTGGAAGGCGGCGAGACGACGAGAGTAATGATCACGGACCACCAGCATTGCGTGGCAGCCGGGGCACTCGAACACGCGCTGGGTGACGTTCTCGGTGTAGCTGTCGCAGTGCACGCACCAGACGCGGCGGACGAAGGTGCCGGCGTGCTCGCGCAGCACTTCGTCGCTGTTCATGTCGTAGTGGGTGGCCACCTGCATGGCGGTGCCGATGAAACTCTCCGAGCCGGAGAGGTAGAGCCGTGTGCCCATGCGGGCCTCGCCCAGGATGCGCTCGAGGTCTGCCACCAGAGCTTGGTTGCTGGCGTAGACGCGTAGCTCGGCGACCTGTCGTTGCTGCAGCTCGGCGAGAAAGTCCTGGCCGGAGAAGGATTCCTGCGAATAGAGCAGGGTGATCGGCATGCCCTGCCCGGACATTTCTTCCAGCAGGCGCAGCATGGCGCGGCCACCGCTGCCCTGACCGGCGACCAGATGGCGGGCGCCGCCGGGAAGGGGGCGCAGCTGGTCGTATACCGGTCGGCTCTTGATACCTGTGATCAGCATTGTTGTTTTACCTCCAGAACTGCCGGACCGCTGGGGTTCGGCATCTATGCGAAGACCCACTCAGGTGGATGGGTTGGAGGTGATACAGCATTTGTCGTGCCAGTTTTTTAGGTAATTGATTTAAAAGGATTTTTGCTTTTGTATTGGCAAATTTGTAAGCAAAAATGGCAAGCGCTGTAGGCATTCTTGCAGCGGTGCGGGACGGTGTGGTGAGGGGAAATTGCAGCGGCAGGCACATCCCTGTGCCGGAGAATTCAGTCGCGTTGCAGTTTGCGGATCAGGGTGCCGATGTCGATGCCTAGTTGCTGGGCCGCCTTGCGCTTGCTGCCTTGGCTTTCTACCGCCTGCAGGATGAGCAGGCGCTCGTAGCGTTGGACCTGAGCCTTGAGGTTTTCACCCGCTTCGTCGCGCGCCGGTGGTGGCATTTCGGGCTCCACGCGCGGGGCGGCGGGCCTGGCACCAATTGGCGCTACCAGGCCCAGCAGTTCCGGCGGCAGGTGTTGCTCGCTGGCTTCGTCGTCGGCCAGCACGGCCAGGCGTTCGAAGATGTTCACCAACTCGCGGATATTGCCCGGGTAGTCATAGTTCAGCAGCCGCTTACGGCAACCGCCGGATAGCCGCAGGGTCGGCTGGCGGTCACGGTTGATGCGCAACAAGAGGATGTCCATGAGCACCGGCAGGTCTTCCAGGTGCCGGCGCAGCGGTGGGATCTCCACCGGCAGCACCGCCAGCCGGTAGTAGAGGTCGGCGCGGAATTCGCCGGATTCCACTAAGCGCCGCAGGTCCTTGTTAGTGGCAGCTATCACCTGGACCTGGACGGTCTTGGAGAGCGGCGAGCCGACCGACTGGATGCTGCCATCCTCGAGGAACTTGAGCAGCTTGGCCTGTACATGCAGCGGTATCTCACCGATCTCATCGAGGAAAAGGGTGCCGCCCGAGGCGCTTTCTATATAGCCGCGCTTACCGCTTTGCAGGGCACCGGTGAAGGCGCCGCGCTCGTAACCGAACATCTCCGACTCGAACAGGCTGTCCGGAATGCTGCCGCAGTTGACGTGGATGAAGGGCCGATCGCCCCAGCCAGCGGCGCGGTGGATATGCCGGGCGATGGCGGTCTTGCCGACACCGGGCTCGCCCAACAGGAGCAGGCGGGCACGGCGACGGAAGGCGCGTACACCGGTATCGGCGATGCTCGAAAGCAGGGGGGAAAGGTGCAGGGCATTGTCCTGTGGGTCGCCCAGCCCATTGGTTTCCGCGGGTGGGAAGGTCGGTTGCGCTCCACGGCGCTGGCTTTCCCGGCCCTCGAAGTCGCGCTGTACAAGCAGCGTGTATGGCTTCTCATAGGCGCCGGTGGGAACTGCCTGGGTGCTGGTGAGGAACATGCGGCCGTCGCGGGAGCGAGTCAGGGCGCTGTTGCCGCCGCGACCGACGGCCTGCTGGAAGTCTTCGAAGCCCAGGGCCGAGCGCTGGAAGAATTCGACATTCGGCAGGCCTACAACATCCTGCCGGGACAGGCGGTTGACGCGTTCGGCCGCGAGATTGAGGAAGCGAACCCGCGACTCGCCGTCGCAGAGAATGATGGATTCGCTGAAGCTGTCGAGCAGGGCATGTAGCGCCGGTGTTTCCAGCAGCGCAGAGAGAACCTCACTGCTGACGTTGACCGACGAACGCATCCCCATTTTCAGGGGGGGCAGGAGGCTCTTGTCGATCATGGATGCAACTCACCGGCGTGCTGGGCGGCACGCTCAGTCGCCCGCAATACAGCCACTTTCCAGGCGACGCCTTCCTGCATGACGATGCGCGAGCAGTGGACGCTGAACCGTCGCGAGTGCCCGCTGAGATCGGGCAGGTTCAAGCTGTGCCAGGTGCGCTCAGGAAGCGAGTGATCAAGCAGAGCATGGGCGATGCTGGCGCCCTGGGTGATGCCGAAGGTGTGCTCGAAGGCTGCGTTGCGCCACTGCGGCTGCAGGCGTTCGTCGATCACCAACACGGCATCCGGCACGGCGTCGAACACGCGGCGCAACGAGTCGATGCGCTGCTCGGCGTCGTGTTGCATGCGCAGTTCCTGGCTAACATCGCGAATGCTGCCCCACATGCGCAGCAGGCGGCCGTTGTGGATGGCGGCGCGGACATCGTTCTCCACGTAGGCCGGCGAGCCGTCGTGGCGACGATCCACCGAGAGCGCGCCGTCGACGCAGAAATCGGTTTCTACCAGGCGCCGCACGAACTCTTCATTGGCCGGGCTACGCGGCCAGTAGAGGCGCACCGGTTGCTGGTTGAAGTCGACGTCCGCCGGCATCTCGTAAACGTCCGCCATGGCGCGGTTGCACATGCGCCAGTAGGAGCGGTTCTCGAACACCTGGCGGACGATTTCGTCGGGCGTCTGGGTGATATCCACCGCCTCGGCGAACTCAATACACCAGTAGGCTACCTTGGCGCTGTAGAGCATCTGGCTCATGACTTCGTTGGCGTTCTGCAGCTCGCTCATGCGGCGACTGAGAGAGCCCAGCGGCATCTTGATCAGGTGCAAGCGGGGCGACGCCACCGCGCGCCACTCCAGCATGCCGCTGGCCAGCACCGGCACTAGGCCGCCGCTATGGCGAATCAGGGTCAACTCGAGGTCTTGGACCCGCTCGTCGGCGGGCGGGTTGGTGAACAGCTGGTGTAACGTACGTACCGACTCGGCAGTGTAGATCTGCTCGATACCTTGGCCGAGGAGTTCGTCCGGGGCATAGCCGAGCTGGTCGCTCTGGCTGGGCGAGACGTGCAGCAGCTGGCCGTTGACGGAGATGCTGTCGGAAAGGAGCAGGCCCTTGTCGGCCAGCAGTTGTAATGGGTCCATGATGCGTCCAGAGAATGCTGTGCGGGATTCGGACTTAAACCCGCACATTGCGTGCCAGCTGGCATGGGCAGAGGGCACGGGCCCTCCAGCCAGAAGCGAAGTGCGAGTGCTGCATTTTTACAGCGCCTTTATGCACACCTACAGCACCTCCGGTCGGATGATAGGCGCTGGGCGTGCCGGGTAGGCCATCCCGCCGGTACCCGGCCCGCCTCGCACATTCCGCCTTAGATTGCCAAGATCCGAGAAGGCCTGGTTACTGCGTTTTATCGCTTCCTGAGAATCACAGGTTTCTAAACCTGGATTGCAGCCTAGGCACAACGAAGCGGATGCTCCCCGAGGCGATTGTAGGACGGCAATGCAGTTGGCGGGATAGGGGCTGATCCCTCTTCGGGGGTACTCTGGGAGGTATGCACGGGATGGCCTCTTTCGATCCATGGGGATGATGGCAAATCGGCCGCTTCTGGCCGGCAAGTGTTCGTTTGACCGGCAGAAATCGGCCGATTCTGTTGAAAAAGTCGGTTTCTGAAAGCGCCTCTTCCCGGCCGCTTAAAAAACGCTCGATTTCGGCGTTGCTACGTAAAAACCAGGACAGCTCCGTCTTCTGACTGAGCCAGATTTCAACGTCACCCACGCTCTTTCACCGGCAAAAAACGCGACAGGACTTTTTCAACAGAATCGGCCATTAGCATTCCTTCACAGCTCACTTCCACTGGCCGATTATTGCCAGTGTGTGCTACCCGTTTTGGATCGGACCTTCCAGCCACGAACTGTAGAAAATGGCCGGAGGCTTCGCGTTGATCCGATTTCGATCCAGCCTTCGTTTTTTGTCTCGATAACCCTCCAATCGCAATAGTGCATCGCGGCACTATTGTGAGGTCGCACGCCCCCTTCGATGATGAGTCACAAGCCAGGAGGCGCACGGGTTCGCGGGAGCCTGGCCAGATGGTCTCTGTTTCAAGTCGTTCGATAACCGCGCTCCTTCCTGAGTGGCGCGGACGTTCTTCTCCCACGGGCGCAGCTTGTTCAACGGGATCTCCTTCCACACGCCGCGAGGAATGCCCTTCGGCTTGCCCCGACCTGCTTTGCTAGATGCTCCTTGAGCCGGCTTTTGCTTCTGCTGTTGGCTTAGGATTTCGTTGTTCATTTCAGGTTTCTCCTGGTGGTGTTGCTGTTGAGGACTTGCTTCGCTGAGTGACCTTTTCGCCGTAGGCCCAGGAGGACCTGGCTCATCAGGACAGGGAGCAAGGGAGAAACCCGAAGCCGCAGCCGCGAGCGAAGCGAGTGGACCGGGTGACGGTTTCAGCGCAGCGGCCCTTGCTGCCTGGACGAGCCAGGTCATCCTTCAGGGCCCGCGAAAAGTCAGTCAGCGAAGCGGCTCAAGTTCGGCAGCACTGCAGAGGGATGGGAATGAACAATGCCGGCCGACGGCCCGGGCAAGCGGAGCGGTTTGAAAAGAGGCTCTGGCTCCAGGCATAAATGAAAAAGAAGGCTTCAAAATGCTTTGAAAGCAGGACAGGGGGTCCAGGGGGAAAGTCCCCTTGGTCGGCCGTTGGCTGCAGCCGGACCAGCCCTCTACCGTGTCGCCTCTGTGGGCGGGTCTGATTCCCAGTAGAACCAGTCCAGCCCATGAGGCCAGATATCAGCCCTCCAGTACCTTGCGCACCTGCTGCGCCGCCCAGCGCCCGGCGTTGTTCAACTGCCGCACCCAGGCCCCCCGGCTGGGACTCCATTTGAACGCGTGGCGCTTGAGCAACGTGCGGGTCTGCTCGTCCGGCTTGCCCGGGAACACGAACATCACCCGGTTATCTTCGGTGTCCTCCCGGTAAGTGAACCCGTTGCCCTCGATCTCGATGTCTTGCAGCGCGCGACGGCATTCCAGCTCCTGGATGCGTTGCTTGATGCGGCGGATGTTCGCGTTGTTGTTGCTGAGGGCGTAGGAGGGGAAACCCACCCGGCCGCAGAAGTCCGGCCTGATCGCCTCGGTGGCCAGCTGTTCCGAGAAGCCCAGTGCCAACAGCGCGGTGACCTGGGCTTGGGGCGTCTTGTGCTTGCGGATCGCCTGATTGGCTGCCTTCATCTGCGCTTGATCCTTCTCCAGCTGCTGGACCTGCTCCTGCAGCTTGTCGATCGCATCCGGGTCATCGCTCGATATCCCCCCTGTACCGACCGAAGCGGCCTTGGCCTCGTAGTGCTTGGCCTTGTCCTGCAGCTGGAACGACTTGCCGAAGGTGTCGTGAGTCCGGTTTCTGTAGTTCCTGTCCCGCTGCTCGCTATGGTGGCCGGCCAGGATTGGCTGCCCGAACGGAATCACGCTGGCCATCTGGCGAGCCCGTGCATACGTCCGGTTGCTTTGATCGGCGAGCGAAGCCGCGCGATCCCCAAAGCGCTCCCGGCGCGCGGCTTGCTTGCGTTCATACCAGTTCAGTGCACGCGGCTGCTGTTCGGTGGTGGTCACGTCCTGGACGTCGGGCACTTGCTCCACCTGGGTGACGTCCTTCGCCTCGGCCGGCGCCGGCACCGGCACCGGCACCGGGCGTGCGAGTGCTTCACCGTCCTGCAGGCCTGCCAGCTCGGTCCGAATCATCGATTGCAGGGACTCACACAGCGCCGGCACCTCCACATTGAACAGCTGGCCAGTCTGGAAGGCGGAAGCGGTAGGGCGCTCCATACCGGCGAGGTTGCTCGCGTAGCGCTCAAATACACCGGCAATTGCCCGCTCGATCATCTGGGCGCTGTATTCGCGACGCGTCCACACGTACTCAGCCCCGCCGAAGACCGCCACGAATGGAGTCTTCTCGTGCTGGTAGATGTCCTCCATGCCGTCGAAGTAGCCGCCCTTGTGCCGGTTCACGATGGCTACAACGGCATTTTGGGTCGGCCCATCGGTCCAGCTCACCGAAACGCTGCCGTAGTGGCTCTTGCGTACGGAGAACTTCACTTTCGGGAAGGCCTTGCGCAACGCTGCACGAATGTTCGCCGCCGCCAGCTTCCCGCTGTACAGGTCGTCACCCTGAGTCAGGTGCAGCAGTTCTGGCGCCGCCTGCAGACGCTCAACCTCGATGGCAAAGGCTGTCTGTGCGTTGTGCCTGGCTAGAGTATCGGCGGCAATTTTGCGTTCCGAATTCTGCAGCAGCTGGGCGATTTCCTCGGCGCTGGCCTGCACGTCGTAAATGGTCCACTGGATTCCGCGGACGATGGCCTCTGGGAGCTTGTGCGAGATCGAACCATTCTCAAACACCACGTCAAACTGCGCGTTCCCGCCACTCACTCCGACCCCGTCCCACATCGTTTGCGCACTTTCCGGCAACTGGGCGCCGTGAATCGCAAAGACCACGCCTTGGCCGCAGTAGGGCAGGGCACAACTAACCCGAGTCCCGACCGTCACTACCTGCATCGAAATGCCCCCACTTGCTTTGCTAGATGCTCCTTGAGCCGGCTTTTGCTGTTGCTTCTGAGTGTTGTTGTTCATTTCAGGTTTCTCCTGGTTGCTGATGAGAGGAACTTGCTTCGCTGAGTGACCTTTTCGCCGTGAGCCCAGGAGGGCCTGGCTCATCAGGACAGGAGGCAGGGGAGAAACCTGAAGCCGCAGCCGCACGCGCAGCGGGTGGACCGGGTGAGGGATTCAGCGCAGCGGCCCTTGTCGCCTGGCCGAGCCAGGTCATCGTCCAGGGCGTGCGAAAAGGGTGTGCAGGGAAGCGCGCTGAAGTTCGTCAGCGGCACAGGAATGGAGGGAAATGGACAACGCGGGCGACTGCCCGGGCAAGCGGAGCGCGCAGCGCCGGTACGGTGCGGAGACTCAAGGAATGGAAGCCCGCAGGGGCGAGCCTCACACGCGTCATCGTGGGTTCAATGCATCGCCGACGGCGAGGTCCGTAACCGCGGCGACCTGATCACGTGTATCTCAAATTTCTCCTAGCCAACCGCACCAGGAAGGTCTGACGGTCGTTTGAGGGTCGCATTTACCAAGGTGGAAATCTCCTTGACGCGTGAAAGGTGCATCGCTAGCATTCCTCACAAATGCATCATGTATACGTGAAGTATAAAGCAATGGAGATTGGGAATTGAGTAAGCACCTATGCAACGAGGATCTGGGGCTTTGGTTCACTGGGCCGAACATCGGGATGGCTGAAATCGCGAAGCTCATCGGGTATCGAGTCGCGATCCTGGATGTGGAGCACGGGATATTCGATCTGGCCACGCTGGATAGCTTCATCCCTTTTCTGAAGGCACTGGGGTTCGAGGTTTTCGTAAAAGCTCTCGGCCCGACCCGGGAAGCGGTGCAGCAGGCGTTGGATTTCGGGGCGGATGCGGTGGTCATTCCGCACATCAGCAGCGCGGCAGAAGCGCAGCGCGTCTGTGGCTACGCCAAACTTCCGCCATTGGGCGATCGCAGCCTTGCTGGGGGTCGTACGACGCGATTCGCGTATCCGGCGGACGAGTGGATCGATCAGCAGAACACCAATACTCGTTGCTACCCGATCATTGAAGACGCGCAGGCGCTTGAAGAGATCGACGCCATTCTCGCGCTACCGGTGGTAGATGGCGTTTTCATCGGGCCGACCGATCTTTCGATTCGCCGGGACCGGGCTATCTACAAGAAGCAGCCCGGGGACTGGGAAGACATTGCAAGGATCGTCGAAGCGGCAAAGGCCGCAGGGAAACCCTGGATCTTCCCTGCGTGGAGTCCAGAGGAGAAAGCCTTCGCCATCCGACACGGTGCAGAGCGGATCTTCATCGCCATGGAACAGTTCGCGTTGGCCATGGGGCTTCGTCAGCTGTGGGATGCCACAGTCAATTTGCTGAACGAGAAGGGGTAACGATCAGTGGCCGGGCAATCGCTACAGATTACTTGCACAGGAGAATCTGACGTGGTGACCAACGATACACATCCAGTGAAAGTACCCAGCCACTTCTGGGCGTGGGTCACGACCACAACTCTCGCCGTTGCAATGGTCATTTCCTTTATTGACCGATTTGCTCTTTCCCTGCTGGTTGAGCCGATCAAGGCGAGTCTGACCATCAGCGATTCGCAGATCGGCCTGCTGCACGGGCTCGCCTTTGGCCTGTTCTACTCGATCCTGGGCATTCCATGTGGGTGGCTCGCTGACAGATGGTCTCGTACCGGGACCATTCTGTTGGGCTTGCTCGTGTGGTGCTTGGCCACTGCAGCCTGCGGACTGGCAGGCGGTTTCACCGGTTTGCTCTTCGCCCGGATGTTTGTCGGAGCTGGTGAGGCGGCGTTGGCTCCGGCAGCCTATGCGGTGATCTACGAACGATTTCCCAAGGCGATCCTGAACAGGGCCCTGACGCTATTCCAGGCCGGTGCAGTCGTAGGAGCTGGGACCGCTTTTTACATTGTTGGGGCGTTGTACGACTGGCTCGAGCCGATGGGGCTGACCGATCTGGGTTGGCTCGGTGCTAGGCAACCCTGGCAGACGACTTTCCTTCTGGTCGCCTTGCCTGGTCTGGCGCTTCTGCCGCTGCTGTGGTGGGTGCTGAACCGTCGAGCCGGGAGCGCCGAAGTTGTCCCCCCGACAATAACTGCTGACCAGCGTGGCAACATTGCGAAGGTCATTCCCTACCTGATCAGCGATAGGGCCTTCATTGCTGCCATATTCATCGGCATGTCGGGTCTGCTGACCATGAGCTATGCCTTGCTCACCTGGATACCCGCCATCTTTGTCCGCGAGTTTCAGTGGGTGCCTGGCGAAATCGGTCGCATCTACGGAGCCGTGGTGCTGTTCTCCTGCATCGGTGGGATGTTCGCCGCCGCTTGGATAGCCGACCGTCTCTCTGGTCGTGCGGCGTCCGCTTTCTCTGCCCTCCGTGTACCGCTTTACGCGGGCATGCTGGCTATTCCGGCCGCACTGGTATTGCTGCTGGCATCCGGCCCCGTCGGCGTGCTGGTTGCCTGCGCTGCGCTGCATGGGCTGTGCACTTGTTCCATTGGGATTGCGCCGGCACTCATCCAAAAGCGGTCGCCGCAGGAAATCCGCAGCCGTATCTCCGCCTTGTACGTCATGGTCGTGAATATCTGTGGTCTGGCAGTAGGGCCAATCCTGGTGGGGAGCGTCGTTGCGCTTCTGGGTAATGACGCCTCGGCGCTGAGAACAGCTGTATTTATGGTCGGTGGGGTAGGGCTGCTGGTATCGGTAACGACGTTGGGATTCTTCCTAAGGCGCCAGGCCGCGTCAGGGAAAGTTCCAGCTGAGCAGTCGGTGTGAACTCCGCGGCTGATCGAAACGCGTTGGTAATAACAAGAGGAATAGATAAGTGAGAATTACCGTAATCCAGAAGAACGTCTCTGATGACAAAGGTGCCAATCTCAAGTCCGTGGCGGAGCTCGTCGAAAGGGCGGTGGAGCAGGATCGGCCGGACTTCGTGATCCTTCCCGAGATGATTGCTTGCATCACCGGTTCCCCTGTTTCCATGCGAGAGTCTGCGGAGCCATTCCCGGGTGGCGAGGTATTCGAATTTTTCTCGGGTTTGGCCAAGCGCCTGAACGTGAACCTGCACATCGGCAGCGCGATGGAGCTGGATGGCGACAAGGTCTACAACACTTCGCTGGTATTTAGCCGCGAGGGCGACTTGCTGGCCAAGTATCGGAAGATCCACCGCTTCGATGCGGTCCTGGCCGATGGCTCTGAGCTGAAGGAGTCCGCGCACGTCGAGGCTGGCAAGGACATTGTTTGCGTCGATGTGGATGGTGTTCGCGTGGGCCTCGCAATCTGCTACGACCTGCGATTCCCGGAGCTATTCCACGCGCTCTGCGAAGACGGTGCGAAAGTCATCGTGGTTCCGGCCGCATTTACATTCCAGACGGGCGCGGACCACTGGGAAGTGCTCCTCAGGGCTCGTGCCATCGAAGGCCAGTGCTATGTCGCCGCGCCCTGCCAGGTGGGGACCTTCGACAAAGGTAAGTACATGACCTGGGGTCACTCGATGATCATCGATCCCTGGGGGCAGATCGTGGCGCAGGCCTCGAACACCGAGGCATTTGCCACAGCCAGCATTGATCTCACCTATCAGCAGGCGATACGCACGCGAATGCCCCTGAAGAGTCATCGCTTGCTCGCACGTCGATTTGTGGCTGGCTAGAGGAGCGCCTTCAATGTTCAAGATCTGCTCAATGCCTGAGTCGATGCCCTGGAAAATAGTCGAACGCGCGCTCTTGTCTGAACCCGCCACGATTGGGCACTTCCGCCTGATGGGCTTTCCCGATTGTGCGATCCGCCCCATGCATCCGGTACCGAGAATTGCCGGACCTGCGGTGACCCTTGCCCTCCCGGCAGCGGACTCGAGTCTGCTGCACCATGCGGTGGGGAAATTGCGTCCGGGGGATGTGGTGGTCATCGATCGGTTGGGTGACAGACACCATGCCTGCCTGGGTGGTGGGGTTGCATATGCGCTGGCCAGGGCCGGCGTGGCGGGTGTCATCATCGATGGGCCTATTGCCGACCCTGGCGAATTGCGGGACGTGGGCCTTGCTGTGTGGGCAAGAGGTGTAGCGAGTATCACAACGCGCCTCCAGGGCATTGGTGGTTTGATGAACGTACCGGTCTCCTGTGGTGGCGCAGTGGTTAATCCAGGTGATCTCGTCATCGCGGATGAAGGGGGAGTTGTATTCATCCCGCGTGACGAGGCGGCGGTCGATATCGAGCGTGCCATACAACTTCAGGAAATGGAAAAGAGAGGGCTTCCATTAATTAACGACAACAAAACATTGGGTGAGCTGACAGGCGCTAGCGCCATGGTAATGACCAGGCTCAATCAGTAATTAAGCTTCCGAATAAACCTATTAATGCTGTGCGCATGACTTTTATAAAGTCTGCGTGCGTGGGTGATCTTTTGCTGAATAAGGCGCTCTATTGTTTTCGCGCTTGCTCAGCTGATCAGTGCCGAGGTGAGTAATGATAAAAACAAGAAGTATGCGGAATATAATGGTGGGTAGCAGTACGCTTGCTCCATTCACTGGAGGCGGTTTGGCTACTCTCTTGCTATTGGCTTGCGGAAGTTCCAATGCGATGGAGATTCCTACTGGGAACGAAGATTGGCAGGTACGTTGGGATAATACTCCGCGCTACACTCTGACGCGTCGGGTAGAGTCCCAAGACAAGGCGATCATCAATGCTGTTAACAATAACGATGGAGATAGAAACTTTGATCGTGGTTTCGTCTCCAATCGATTGGATCTTTTATCCGAGTTTGATGTTATCTACAAAAACAAGTACGGCATGCGGGTGTCCGGTGCTGCCTGGTATGACTATCAATATGACCAGGATCTGGATAACGATTCTCCGGCGACTTCCAATTTTGTGAAGAATGGCGTTCCCACGGTCGGGCTCACTCATTTTGCAGATCGTTATTTTACCGGTCCTAGTGGTGAATTCCTCGACGCCTTCGTTTTTGGCGGCTTCGACATCGGCGAAGTTCCGCTGGATGTCAAGGCTGGCAGCCACAGCATCTACTGGGGTGAAAGCCTCGGCTTGACTGCGTTCATCAACGGTATTGCCTACGCGCAGATGCCGTTGGATATCGGCAAGGGGCAAGCGATTCCCGGAATCGAAGCCAAGGAGTTGTTCCGGCCGCTGAACAACCTTTCCTTCCAGGTACGACCGACTGATTCCCTGTCCATCGCTGGCCAGTACTTCCTGGACTGGGAGCAGAACCTGTTCCCGGAAGGTGGTACCTACCTGGGTTCCAGTGACCTGAACATTGGCGGCAACGAAGGTTCTCTGATTGCAGGGCCAAACCGCTTCCTCAAAGGAAGTGACGTGACGCCCGACAAGAGAGGGGACTGGGGGCTTTCGGCACGTTGGTCCCCTGAATGGCTCCAAGGGACACTGGGTGTCTACTACCGCAACTTCTCCGACCGTATCCCGCAACTGATGCTCAAGAGCGCCACTCCCGCTAATGGTGTAGCCGGCTCTTACCATTGGGCTTACGCGGATGATATCGACCTGTTCGGTATCAGCCTGTCGCAGAACTACGGAGGTGTTTCCGTAGGGGCAGAGTTGTCCTACCGCCGCAACATGCCGCTGGTAAGCACTGCAGTGCCCATCAGCATCCTGCCGGACGACGGCGATACACCAGGAGCCCGAGGGGAAACCTTGCACGGTGTGCTGAACCTCGTCGGGGTCATGAGTGGTAATGCGATTTACGACTCGGCGTCGTGGAGCACCGAACTCGCTTGGAGTCATCTGGCTGATGTCACCGATGGCGAGCAGTTCTACAAGGGGCGCCGTGGTTACAACCTGATTGATCGAGCCGACCGCGACGCGTTTGTGTTGACCGCAACCTACACCCCGACCTGGCTCCAGGTGTTCCCGGGCGTCGACCTATCGATGCCGATGGTTGTCAGCTCCGGCATCAACGGCAACTCGCCTGTTGCCAATGGTGGTAACGAGGATGCTGGCAGTTACAGCTTCGGTGTCGCGGCTGACATCGCGCAGAAGTACAAAGCCGAACTCAAGTACGTCGATTTCTTCGGTGACTACAGTAAGGATCCCAAGACTGGCGCCGTTTCGGTGGCCAATGGTGGGGCCGCCTTGTTGGAGGATCGCGGAATGCTGACCTTGACCCTCAAAACCACCTTCTAAGGCGAGGACACCGACATGTTCAAACGATTTTTGCTGATGGGTATTGCTTGTGCGGTGACGGGTTCGGTCCACGCCGCAGTAACTCCATCCGAAGCTCAACAACTTGGTACCCGACTGACTGCCGTAGGTGCGGAAATGGCCGGCAATGCCGATGGTACGATTCCACCGTATACCGGCGGCCTGACGACTCCTCCACCGGGGTTCCGGAAAGACTCGGGAATGCGTAACGATCCCTTCGCTGCAGAGAAGCCGTTGTTCTCCATCAATGGGCAGAACATGGGTCAACATTCGGAGCGCCTGACCGAATCGGTGAAGGAGCTTATGAAGCGCTATCCGAGCTTCCGTATCGATGTCTACCCTACACACCGCACCATGGCTGTGCCGGAGCAGATTCAGAAAAACACCTTGGCTAACGCCCTTTCCGGCGAGACCATCGATGGTGGTTTGGGTGTGAAGAACGTAAAGGCTGGGTATCCGTTCCCGATCCCCAAGGATGCCTACCAGGTCATGTGGAATCATCTGCTTCGCTACAGCGGCGATGCAATGGAGTACCGCTACAAAAGCTGGAACGTCGATGCTTCGGGACGCGGAATTCTCGCCACTGAAGGCATCAATTCGGACGACTATCCCTACTACCACTCCCCAGGCGCAGATATCTTCTGGCGTCTGAAGGTGCGTTATCTGGGCCCGGATCGCCGCAACGGCGAAGCGATCATGCTGAAGGATGCTATCGATGTCGTTGGCAAAGGCCGCAGCACCTGGCAATACCTTCCAGGACAGCGCCGTGTCCGCTTGGCGCCGTCGCTCGCCTTCGATACGCCCAATCCGGGTACTGGTGGCGCCACTACTTACGACGACGCATTTGTCTTCAACGGCTCGATGGAACGGTTCGATTTCAAGTTGGTTGGCAAGAAGGAAATGTACGTTCCGTACAACACCTACAAGATGACCTATGAAACCAAGCCGGAAGATCTGCTGACCCCGGACCACCTGAATCCGGACTTCGTGCGCTGGGAACTGCATCGCGTCTGGGTAGTGGAGGCCACCTTGAAGGAAGGCAAACGCCACATCTACGGCAAGCGGGTGTTCTACATCGACGAAGACAGCTGGGCGGCACTGGCCAGTGACGAGTATGACGGCCACGGCCAGCTCTATCGCACTGTCATCGCTACACCGACGCAAAGCTACGATGCAGTCGCACCGTTCACCAACTCGTATTTCGCCTATGACCTGATCGCTGGCAATTACTCCATGGTCGTGCACCTGGGCGGAGAGAAAGGCGGCTTGAAGTACATCAAACCGTACTCCGAGCGGGACTGGAACGCTGATTCCCTGGCCGGCCGCGGCGTCCGCTGATCAGTGCTGAGGATCCTTCCTGACGTCTGGCGTCAGGAAGGGTTTTTATTGGGCATGTTTAGGAGCGGTGAGGTAATGAAGGCCTATTCCCTACTTATTTCAATCGTGATCGGGACAGCTGGTATCAATGCGTCATCGGTACTGGCAAGCGACGGATTCCGAGATGTTCTGGATACCCCAGCGGTAATGACCGAATTGGCCTCCAGACAGTTGATCACAGGACTGGCGAAGGCCGGACATCGCATCGTGGGTGTTGGGCGTCGTGGGCACATTGTCTATTCCGACGATGAGGGGACTACCTGGCAGCAATCCCAGGTGCCGGTCTCCTCTGACCTTAATGCGGTGAGTTTTCCCAGCCCACAGGTGGGGTGGGCCGTTGGCCATGATGGAGTTGTCCTTCGATCAACGGATGGAGGGTTGTCGTGGGAGCGGATGCTCGATGCACGCAAGGCCCGGGATTTGTTAAGACCTGGAGCGACTGATAGCGACGAAAATGATCAAGCTGTAGTTCCGGATCTGTCCTTCCTGGGGCTGTGGTTCACGACGGACCAGCAAGGATTCGTCGTCGGCACTTTCAATCAGATCCTCCATACGACTGACGGCGGTAAATCGTGGGTGTCCTGGTCCGACGAGGCCGAGAATCCCGAGGAGCTGCATCTGTATGCAATCCAGGCAATCGGTGAAGAACTTTACGTAGCCGGTGAGTCTGGCCTGCTCATGAAACTGGATAGCAAGGAAAGCAGGTTCAGGCTGCTCGACAGCGGGACTGCGGGAACCTTCTTCGGCGTGACGGGCACTCCTGGCCACCTCATTGCTTATGGACTTAGGGGCAGCATCGTTCAGTCCACGGATGGCGGCGCCAGCTGGCGCAAGGTTGAGGCCCAAGTCACCACTTCTCTGATCGCGGGTGGCGTGACCCAGGCCGGTGAAGTGTTGCTGCTCAGTGCGGACGGGCAGGTCCTGGTGAGTCGGAACCATGGCGATAGTTTCAGCAAGGTCGCCGGTTTGAGTCCTGTTCCAGTTGCTGCGTCGATCGTCCCGCTAGATGACGGCCAGTCATTTGTAGCGGGTGGCGGGCGGGGCCTGAGTAAACAGGTCCTTCGCTGAGCGGAATCGTGAGTGGAGAATAATTGTGGCGTTATCTGGTGAGAAAGAAACGGAAATGCCCGTCGTTTCCGATTGCAAACTCTTCAATCGGGCATCTGGCGGGTGGCTTGAGCGCGTCGTCTTCAACTACCGGGTGCTCATGCTGGTTCTATGTGCAGCACTGACCATGGTGCTGGGCTATCAGTTGAAGAACATCAATATCAATGCCAGTTTCGAGCGCATGATTCCGCAGAGCCATGCGTACATTAAGAATTACATCGATAACAGGAGTGAATTGCGCGGCCTCGGTAATACCATTCGAGTCGTTGTCGAACGGGTGGACGGCGATATCTTCGATCCTGAGTACCTGACCGTACTGCAACGGATCAATGACGAACTGGTCCTGATACCCGGCGTCGATCGGGCCTGGGTGAAATCTATCTGGACACCCTCGGTTCGCTGGATGGAAGTCACTGAGGAAGGCTTTACCGGCGGACCGGTGTTGCCACCCACCTATGACGGTACGCCGCAGCAGGTCGAACTCTTACGGCAGAACATCAATCGCGCAGGTATTGTCGGTAGTCTGGTTGGCACTGATCTGAAGTCCGCGATGATCGTTGTCCCGCTGCTGGAATTGGACCCGGCTACAGGCAAGAAGCTGGACTACCGGGCGCTGTCCAATGCGTTGGAGGAGCGAGTCCGGAGTCAGGAAACACCGGTTATAAAGGTTCACGTGATCGGTTTCGCCAAGCTAGTGGGCGACCTGATTGATGGGCTTATCCAGGTCTTCTTCTATTTTGCTGTCGCTGCCCTCATCGCCGCGCTGATAATCTACGCCTATACCCGCTGCCTACGCAGTACTGCGTTGGTAATCAGTTGCTCAATCATTGCAGCAATCTGGCAACTCGGACTCGCCACGGCGCTCGGGTTCGACCTCGATCCCTACTCCATGCTTGTACCTTTCCTCGTCTTCGCCATTGGGGTTTCCCACGGCGTACAGAAAATGAATGGCATCATGCAGGACATCGGGCGCGGGACCCACAAGTTCGTTGCGGCTCGTTACACCTTCCGAAGGCTGTTCCTCGCCGGAGCTACTGCTCTGGTTGCTGATGCTGTGGGATTTGCCGTCCTGATGGTGATCGATATCCCTGTGATCAAGGGCCTGGCACTGTCGGCAAGCATCGGCGTCGCGGTGCTGATCTTTACTAACCTGTTGCTGTTGCCAGTGTTGCTTTCGTTTACCGGGGTGAGCGCAACGGCTGCACGTCGAAGTCTGGCCGCGGAGGGACGCAGGACGGGCGGGGGGGTGTGGAGCAGTCTGGAGAAATTCACCTCTCGCCGGTGGGCCAC
Source organism: Pseudomonas sp. OTU5201 (assembly GCF_038440135.1). Lineage (NCBI taxonomy): Bacteria > Pseudomonadati > Pseudomonadota > Gammaproteobacteria > Pseudomonadales > Pseudomonadaceae > Pseudomonas > Pseudomonas sp. OTU5201. The sequence continues at coordinate 54,223 of NZ_JASATC010000037.1, forward strand.
TTTCGCAATTCTCAGTGCCTCCATACTGGTTGTAGCGGGTTTCGGGGTCAGTCTGAAACTGAAGATCGGTGACCTGGACGCCGGTGCGCCGGAGCTGCGGCCAGACTCGCGCTACAACCAGGACAATGCCTACATCACCGGCCATTACTCCTTGTCCAGTGATCTGTTCGCGGTGATCCTGAAAACTCCAGCAAACGGCAGCTACAAATACGAGAGTCTTATAGAGGCCGACCGCCTCGCCTGGGAGTTGAGACGTATACCAGGGGTGCAAATGACTACTTCGCTGGTGGACGCTGTTCGCCAAGTTACCAGTGGCACCTTCGAAGGCAGCCCGAAGTGGCTGACTCTCTCTCGGAACCAGGACATCCTCAACTACGGAAGCCAAGTCGCATCGGTCAACAGCCCGGAACTGTTCAATGGTGATGCCTCGGTGATGCCGATCATCGCGTTCCTGACCGATCACAAGGCTGAGACGCTTGATCGGGTGCTGGGGATTTCGGAGCGTTTCATCTCTGAGCACAGCACGGCCGACAGGCAGTTCATGCTGGTGGCCGGAAGTGCAGGGATCGAGGCTGCGACCAACATCGTCGTGAAGGACGCCAACAGAACTATGCTGTTTTACGTCTATACAGCAGTGATTTTGCTGAGCTACATCACGTTCCGCAGTTGGAGAGCGGTAGCGGTTGCCGTAATCCCTCTGATCATGACCTCGGTATTGTGTGAGGCCTTGATGGTAATACTGGGCATTGGTGTCAAAGTCGCGACGTTGCCGGTAATCGCGCTGGGTGTTGGTATTGGTATCGACTATGCGCTTTACCTGTTGAGCATCCAGTTGTCTAGGCAGCGTCAGGGAGATTCACTGGCGGACGCATATAGGCACGCAATTACTTTTACCGGCAAGGTGGTCGGTCTGGTCGGAGTGACACTCGCGGTTGGTGTCGTGACGTGGGTTTTCTCGCCCATTAAATTCCAAGCTGATATGGGCATACTGTTGTCGTTCATGTTTATCTGGAACATGCTCGGCGCGCTGGTCCTAGTGCCGGCTTTGTCCCACTTCCTGCTGTCCGATAGAAGCTTCGCATGCCACCATGCGCTCTCTGAAAACGCGCCCTGTCGCTAGCGTCGGCCACTAAGGAAAAGTATTTCTAGCAAAGGCTCCGCACTTCAGTGCGGGGTCTTTTTTCTAGAGTACTGAATTGCTGAGTCCCACTGTGCAGGCCCCCAGGCGCCTGTGCTAAAGGGCTCCATACGCGAGCCGCGTCATCGCGGAATCAGTCTCGTCGAGTTGATGCGAGGAGGGATCGTAGTACGAGGCGGGGGAAAGAAAGCTGAGTGGATATCGGTCGCTACATAGGGAAAGCAAAAAAAAGCGAGAGCATTTGCTCTCGCTCCGATACAGCTAACAGTCCGGTCAGATGTTTCGCGTTAATCGGCAAAAAACGCTACAAGTGATGAAGAAACCCTCGGGCTTTTTGGGCAGTCGGGCCGCAGAAGAACACCCGCTCCAGGCATTACCTCCACTTCGGACTATTCCTTGTCCGCAATCTGGCAAGGATCGGAGGTCGTAAACCAGTGATCCCTGATTAACTTTTGGGGGACTATCAGAATCGTCTGAAGCGCAGAGCGAGATTAGGGTCGAGATGCTTGGAAAGTATTGTGACCATCGCTTCCTCGTCATAATTCTTGAGTGCGTCTACCAACTCCCTATGCTCTTGAAGCACTACACCCAGCAATTTAGAGTCAATCGGTATGGAGGCGCAGGAGAGCAAGTGGCGGAACTGCAATGCATCATAGAGTTCCAGCATGACCGCATTACCTGAGAGCGCGACAATGATTCGATGGAGTTCCCTGTCAAGTTCCGCAATTTCATGCGCCATGATGAACTGCGTGAGTGTTGCCATTTCGCTGACCAGTTCGTCGACTCGCGGCGGAATGGGGGGGCGAATCGCGCAAACCTGCCGAGCGGCATAGGTTTCGATCACGATGCGGGCTTCGAAGAACTGGTGCATCTCACTGGGTGATATTGCTCGAACCCTTGCGCCGCGTCTGGGAATAAGTTCAACGAACCCCTCCGCGCTTAGCTTGTTAAATGCTTCTCTGATGGGCGTTCTGGAAACGCCTATCTCACTTGAAACAACGCCTTCCTCAACGAAAGAACCGGACGGGAATTTTCCACGAAGGATACTGTCGCGAATGTATTCATACGTTCTGGTTTTTACGGAATCCGTGCCGTGCTCAGTGGCTTTCTTTTCCATGGTATATCTCGTAAAAAATGAAGCGTTCCGTTTATACGTCATCAAGTATACATGATAAATGCACGGCGTATAGGTTGGTGTTGAGCCCATCGCTGGCTTTGCTGGACTTCGGGCCCCAGGCTCGAACGGCGATCATACAGTCGCGCTTTCAAACGGCACTTGCTTTCGGTCTGCTTCACCCAATGGGCCCTAGATTGAGGGCAGCGGGCATAGATTTCGAAATTTTCACGAGACATCGCTTCGGGACCAAGACGTAAGAGTCCGTGGCGACATCCGGTTTTGGCCGATCTCTGCCTATATCGACAGGTAGCTACGGGTCTTGGCTGGTAGAGGCCAACGCAACGTCCCTTGCGGCCTGGTCGAGATTGTTCATCCGTCAGGGTCTGCGAAACGGTCAGTCAGTGGAGCAACTCAAGTCCTGTTGCACCTACAGGAAGGGTGGAATGATCGTCGCGGGCCGGCGGCCTGGGCACGCGGAACGCGCAGCGCTTGGTGGTTCCCTTTGCCAGGTTAGGAGTCGAGAGAGACGGAAGCCCGCAGCTCCATCGTGGGCTCGAAGTACGCACGACTGGAGAGGGCCAACGGCCTCGCCATCGTGCTTGTCCCGTTATTAGCTCGTGAGCCGCCCCCACCTCCCTGGATAGCCGGCTCCTTGGCCTACCAGGCAGCGCACAGTTTCCAGCCCAGCGCGCACACGCGCCCGGTTGAGCCCCCCGGCCCCGGGTAGGGGGGGGGGGGGATTTTGGT